>CAMWTV010000016.1 GCA_947177215.1 uncultured Muribaculaceae bacterium | reverse complement strand
GCCGAGGGCTGTCTCGATGGTGTAGCCGCCTTCAACGGGCATCAGCTTGAAGATGTGGTCTTTGAGAGCTGTCTCGTTGTTGATTTCGGCTGCATATGTCTGAATTTCGTCGGCGTGGAACGGATCTTTGGCTGAGAGGCGGAGTTTCGCTTCGGCAGCGTAGTAGTAAAGACCCGAAGAGAGCTGGCGGATGTAATACCATTTGTCGGCGATTACAAGGATCTTGGCGGGTGTGTAGGCGTTGATTGCTGCGTTGAGGGCTTCAGCGGCTGAGTTGATCTCGCTCTGGAGCTCTTCGCTGTAAGCAGCGCCTTCGGCTTTAGCGATAACGGCTTCTGCACTGTTCAGGGCGTCTTCGAGAGCGTTGCGGAGGTCAACGGGGTACTGGCCTTCGGCTTCGCCGCCCACGGTGGTGTCGACCAGGTTGCGGGCTGCGGCGATGGCGGCTTCAAGGGCGTCGGTGCTGAGAGCGGCTGCGCCGATGTTTGTCAGGCGGAAGTTTGTGAAACCCTGCCACTGCTGGCTTTTCTTGGCGTTTGCCTGGATAGAGATGAGGATGTCGCCAGTTGTCTCGAAGTCAACGAAGTGGTCTTTGTAGCCTTTGGTGAAGTGGCTTCCGTTGTCAGATGTGCCGTCGTGAACGAGGTCAACCTGTGCGATGTCGCCGTTGGCGTTTGTAACAGCCAGGCGGAACCAGCGGAGGTCGACCGAACCACGTGCGGTAACAGCCAGACGGTATTTGCCGGCGGGGAGACCTACTGTGGTCTGTTCGAAGCGGGTTGTCCAGTCTGAACCGCCCCAGTTACCGCCATCGAAGTAGCTGAGTTCGGTGCCGTTGCTGAGTACGGGTTTCTCATTAGATACTGAGTTGATTTTTGCACCACCGTCGCCCTGAGCCAGAGTCCAGCCGTTGATGCCGTCGGCAGCGCAGGGGTTGATTATGTAAGATGTTGCATCGGTGCTTCCTTCAATGGCCTCGGCGATCGAGTTGCTTTCAACCACAATTCGGATGTTGTTGAAGAACGAGTTTACAGCTTCGGCAGCTTCGGCAGCGTTGGCAGGCTCGATTACGAGAGCGCGGAGGGCTGCGATCTTGTCGGCAGTTGCGTCAGTGCATTTGTCAAGAACACTGTTTACTTCCGCAACTTTAGCGGCATAAGCGTCGTAAGAGGCTTTGGCGGCTTTGAAAGCTGCAAGAGCGTTCTGAAGAGCTTCAACATTCTCGCTTGCCACGGCAGCCTGGAGGTCGGTGCGCTCCTGGCCGGTGATGTTGGCGTAGTCAGCGCTTTCGAGAGCGGCGTTGGCATCGACGATAAGGTTTTTCGAAATGTTTTCTTCAACCTCTACGATATTGAACCACGCGAACTGTGCGTTGTTCATCCATGCGAGAGCGATGGTGATTTTTTCATTGGCTGCAGCAGAAGTGTAGACTGCGGTTCTGTTAGTCCATTCGGAGGTTTTCAGATCAGGTTTAGATATTATGCACCTGTTGTCGTCGCCGTTGATGTTAACACGTGCCCATTCGCAGTTGTTTGAGTTGGCCCACAGTGAAACGAAATAGGTTTTTCCGTTTTCAACCGCTATCTCCTGTTTGATAGAGCCGTCGGTGCTACTGCCGCCGCCGGTTTTTGAAATGAGGGCATTACCGTTGTTGGGAGCTGCGCCTTCGCTGATTGTGAAGTTGTCGGCATTGATAACATTTCCTTTACCGGTTTTCCACCATGTGTAGCCTTGTGTGAAATCGCCGTTGGTGATAAGGTTGTCGCCTACCACAACATATTCCTTATCGCCGTTGGTGATGACATCGCCGGCCGAATAGGTGTAGGGTGCTTCGGCAGAGGCTGTGAGAGAGGCCGCCGCGAGAGCAAAGGTGAGTAAAGATTTAAAATTCATCGGTTATTGATTTTTAGGTTTATGATAAATAGATTTTCAGGTTGAATGGAATTTCATGGTGTGTTAGTGGAAATTCCGGAGTAATGAATCGGGTTGCTTGGTGATGCAGACAATGTGTGCAGCATGTTGCAGACTCAATCGGTGAAAGGCCGGTGAAAAAGGGCGTTTCTCGGATGCAAATGTAGTTTGATTCGGTTGGTGAAAGCGGACGTTTTTCGTATTTTAAGGGGTGAAATTCGGATTTTTCTTCAGATTGTCGCCCTGTCGGAGGGTTGACAGGGCGATGAATCGGTCAACGGGTCGGGGCAATGGTTTTGCCGATCTGTTTCATAGCAGATTCTGAAGATATTGCTTCGGGGGGATGCCCATTTTGCGTTTGAAAGTTTCGCGGAAAGTCTTGGCGTCGCGGAAGCCGCACAGCTCTCCCACACGCATCACCGAATTGTTGCCTTCGCGGAATAGAAGCACCGCTTTGCAAATGCGATATTCGTTGATGAAGTCGACTATCGACAGGCCGGTAAGGGTCTTGATGCGTTTATAGAGGGTTGAATGGCTCATGGCGAGTGCTTCGGCAAGGATGTAGAGCGAGAAATCGGGGTTCTGCAGATTCTCGTCGATTATGCTTCGGCATCGGAGCAGGAATTTCTGGTCTTCAAGGCTGAAAGTCTTTCGGTCGAACTGCGAGGCGGCTATGGCGTCGGGGCGTGAGTCGGGGGCTTCGGCCTGGGCGGTTTTGGGAGTGTGGGCAATGATGCGTGTGGGGTGTGTTCCGGCACTGTCGAGAAGTTTGTGTATGTGCAGTGCGAGCACACGCAGCGAGATCGGTTTGGTGTAGTAGGCGTCGGCGCCGCGGTCGAGGGCGTTGACCATATCTTCTTCGGTGTTGAGGGCTGTGAGTACGGCTATTTTCACTGTTTTCAGCGAAGAGTCGGCGCGTATGGCCGAGATCAGGGCATGGCCGTCGAGGTCGGGAAGCATGATGTCGGTGAGCACCAGGTCGGGAATCTGTGTGCGGGCAATCTCAAGGGCGTCGCGGCCAGATGAGGCGTGATAGACCCTGAAATCACCGGCGAAGGCGTGGATGAGGAGTTCGGAGATTTCGCGCTCGTCTTCGACAATGAGAATGGAGTGGGTGGCTGTGGGGTTGTTGGGCGCGCTGAGGGGAGCCGACACGGGGTGTGGTGTGTCGAGGCGCGAAGCCGGTGCGGGCGCCGGAGTCTCTGAGAGGTCTGTTTCGGTGGCAGAGGTCTCCTCGGGTATGGCCTGGGCAGTTTTGCCCACCTGATTGCGTTTAGGCAGGAATACGGAGAAAGTGGAGCCGTTACCCTCGCGGCTTTCGAGGGTTATGCGTCCGTTGTGAAGCTCTACAAGCTCGCGTACGTAGGCCAGGCCGATGCCGTCGCCGTCGCCCTCCTTGCGTCCGCGGTCGGTGCGGAAGTATTGCTCGAACACCTTGGGCTGCATTTTTTCGGATATTCCGATGCCGTTGTCGGCCACGGAGATTATCACGTTCTCAGGGTCTTCGCGCAGCGATAGCACCACGCGGCCTCCGGCGCGCGTGTATTTGAACGAGTTGCTGATGAGGTTGGTGACAATGATTTCGAGTTTGTCGGGGTCGAACGAGGTGTAGATCGGCATCGGGCCGTGCTGATAGGCGAACGAAAGTTCCTTGTGGAGACAGAGGTTCTCGTAGTCGGGCACAAGCGAGGCCAGGAAGGCGGTGACGTCGGCATAGCGGGGCATGAGCGATGTCTGTCCGAGGTCTACTTTACGCAGGTCGATAATGTTGTTTACCAGGCGGTTGAGTTTCTTGGCATTGCGATAGATTCCGGTCAGGTAGCTGTGGCGCACGGTCACCACGTCCTGCCGTTTTGCCAGCAGCTCTTCCATCTGCGCGGTGATTATGAACACAGGCGTGCGGAGCTCATGTGTGATTTTGGTGAAGAAGTCGAGCTTGGCGTTGTTGAGGCGTGTCTCGGATTCGCGCTCGATCATGGCTATCTTCATTTTCTGTCGGTTGAGCAGATGTTCTTTCCAGAGTATAAGCAGGCAGCCGGCGGCCGACATGAGCAGCAGCAGCGCGATAAGCTGGGCCCACCATGTGCCCCACCATGGGGGCGACACCTTCAGGGCCAGCTCTATGGGGCGGCTCCAGTCGCCGTCAGGCAGGATGTATCGGAGCTGGAAGCGGTATTTTCCGGGGGGCACCGAGGTGTATTCGGCCGTCAGCTGTTCGGTGGGTGCGCTCCATTCCTCTTCAAGACCGAGAAGGCGATAGGAGAACTGTGTCATGCCCGGATAAACGAGATCGGGCATGGAATAGCTGATGGTGAAGAAGTTGCGGTCGTGATCGAGAGTAACCTGAGGGTAGGTTGTGTTGTAGAGCGAGATCTCCTCGCGGTTTTTTCCGAGGGTTGTGAGTTCGGTGAAACGGAGTCCGGCGCCCGGCAATGTGGGTGTGAAGAGCACCGAGGGGGCGAAAGAGAGGAGTCCGGAAGTAGTGCCGAAATAGATTGAATTGTCGATGAATGCGGCGCTGTTGTTGGTGAAGGATCCGGGCAGCCGCGGGTCTTTCATTCTGAAGAAAGTTTCGTTTTCGGGGTTGAAGCGGAACAGGCCGTTTTCGGTTCCCATCCAGAGGAATCCGTGGTTATCCTCGACGATGGCCGACACATGGATGTTGGTGAGTCCGTCCGATGCCCCGTAGGATCTCAGTCCCGACTGTGAGCGCGGATTTATCGAGAAGAAGCCGTGCTGGGCCATTGAGAGCCATAGAGTTCCTTTCGAGTCGACATATAGAAACTCGATTATATGGCCCGGGAGGCGTATTCCGGCCTGTCGCGACTCGGTTTCAGATGAGCTTTGCAGAAGAGTGCGTGTTGACTGGTCGAAATTGAGAAGACCCTTCTGCCGCGAGCCGATCCACATGGTTTTTCCTGACTGGCATATGGCCGACACGCCACATTCTCGCCCCTCCTTGACGGGCGAGAATGTGGCTGTGTCGGGGTTGAAAAGGTTCAGGCTCCATCCGCCTACCCACAGATTCCCGTCGTCGCCGTAGGCAAGCGCCCACACTTTGTTGTCGGGTTCGAGCGAGTCGGGAAGGGGGTAGTGTCTAATCTCGCCTGTGGCGGGGTTGAACGATGCTATCCCCTTGGTGTAGACTGCCATCCAGATAAGATTGCCGTCGGTGCACAGGGCAACGACGTTGTTGCCCGGAAGGGCCGAATTGCGAGTGTTGTAGTTTGTCGATGTGCCTTTTTCCTGATCGTAGACGGCGAAACCGCCACCGTCGAGGCCGAGATATATGCGGTTTCCTACGGGGAGCACTCCGGTTACGATATCGTAGGGTATCTTGCCGTTAGAGAGGTTGGCGAAGGTGAACTGGTTGAGCCGTGGCGAGAAGAGGGCCATTCCACGGCGGTAGGTTCCTATCCAGAGGTTTTCGTTGCGGTCGGTGTAGAGAGAGTAAAGGGCGTCGCCGGGGAGCGATGAGTTTTCCATTACGAAGTTCTGCACATAGCCGTCGGGGCGTTCCACCCAGAGGCCGTCGCCATCGGTAGCGAAGCATACCGAACCGTGTTGCACGGATGTGCGCATGAGGTTGTCGGGCACAAACAGAGTCGTGTCTTCATAAAGATGCCCTTCGCTGTCGGCCACACGGAAGGCTCGACCGCGGTGTCCGATGCCCCGTCCGGCATATGTCCGTCCGGTGAGGGTGTCGCAATAGATGTTCATGTTGGCGTCGAACTTGGTGTGGAAGGGGGTGTGGGCCAGTTCGGCGGTGCCGTCGGGCGAGAGAATTGTGATTCCCTGGTTGGAGTAAGCCATCATGCGCCCTGATGTGAAGGGGATTATGTCGGCATATTTCCTGCCCTTGGGCTGTGAGATTTTAGTGAAAATCAGCGGGGAGCCGTCGTCGTCAGAAGAGTTGCGTGGAATGCGCAGCAGTTCGCCGTGGATTGAAAGGGCGAAGGTGTAGGCGCTGTTCGACGCCAGCCGGCTTATGCGCGAAGATATGCGCCGCACGGTGTCGGACGGGTTTTCGGGCCTTATCATTCCGGGGCTGAAATTTCCGGTGGCGTAGCTGAAAAAATCTATGCCGTTGTCGGTGCCGATCCATATTCCTCCGGGAACAGCCTCAAGCGAGCGGGCCATCGGATTGCTCAGTGATTTCGGATTTTCAGGGTCGCGGGTGTAGTTTTTTGCCTTCACGCCATCGTATCGGGTCAGTCCGTTCCAAGAAGCTATCCAGAGGAAGCCGTTGTCGTCTTCCACGATATCGTTTATGGTGTTGTCGGGTAGTCCGGCCTGAGTGTCGATGACCTTGAAATAGGAACTGTTGTCGGGCATCGGCAGGGCATCGGCCGAGTTTAATATAAGACTGCTCAGAACAGAATAAATCAGCACACGGAGGCTTGTGAGGGTGCGTCGCGGTAGATTCATGGGTCGGGAAATGATCGGTTTCACAAGGTGAGCGAAATGTGGCTCACCACCCTGAATTCGCCTCCGGCAGCAGGTGTAAAAACCGTCCGTGGGGCTTACAGGGCGTCTTTCAACAAAGGTCGAAAGATGGCTGCCGACAGAGCGGACGTTTTTCGTATAAAAAGGGACGTTTTTCGTATTTTGAGGGAGAATGACCTGAAAATGGTGTTGAAATGCCAATAATTACGGAAAACACCCCTTTTTATACGAAAAAATTCCTCTTCCCACTATGTGTGCCAATCTATCTTTGCGGTGTGCTTTCGGATGGCGGATCCGTGCCTGTGTGCGTAGTTCCGATTCTACCTCGAAAACCTATCATCAAAACGACGATAATTCAACCAACGATTTTTTAACCTTACATCTATTATTAATGAACAGAAAATTTTTACCGGATTTTCTACGCCTCACGACAGGAGCGTCAGCCCTGGCTCTGGCGATGCTGCTGGGAGTGCCTTCAACGGCCATGGCCCAGGATGCGGCGACAGCGACCGCCGCACAGCAGCAGGGAACAGTAAAGGGCACAGTGGTGGATCAGGAAGGGGAGCCCGTGATAGGAGCGACGGTGCGCACACCTGACGCCAAGGTAACAACAGCGACCGATATCGACGGCAATTTCACGCTCCGCATATCGAAACCGACCCGACTCACCATCACCTATATAGGTATGGGCACTCAGGAGGTCAACGTGAAACCCGGCGAGACCGTCAATGTGAAAATGAGCGAAAACGCCTCGGCCCTTGACGAAGTTGTGGTTGTGGGATTCGCAGTGCAGAAAAAAATCAATCTGACAGGCGCCGTGGGCACAGCCACGGGCAAGGATATAGCCGAACGCCCCGTGCAGAATGTTGCCACCGCCCTTCAGGGTGTGATTCCCGGTCTTAACATCACCAACTCAAGCAGTGGCGGCGAACTCAACGCCTCGAAACAGATCAACGTGCGCGGAGCTGCGTCGATCGGCCAAGGCAGTAACGTTGAGCCTCTTATACTTATCGACGGCATGGAGGGAGACATCAACTCGATCAACCCCCAGGATATTGAAAACATCTCGGTGCTGAAAGACGCTGCCGCATCATCGATCTACGGTTCGCGCGCTCCCCACGGTGTGATCCTTATCACCACCAAGCAGGGAAGCGAGGGACGCTCACAGATACATTACGGCAACTCATTCCGCTGGAACAAGCCCCTTAACATGCCCAAGATGATGGACTCGTGGCACTTCGTGAACTATGTCAACGACATGGCCACATGGAAAGGCGAACAAGCCCAGTTCAATGATGACTATCTGCAACATGTGTGGGACTACTATACAGGCGCCAGCGATTTCATTGCTGAAAAGAACATCGTTACAGACAGCAACGGCAAGAACCACCTTGTGTGGGGCGGCGTCTGGGAAACCAACGAGTGGTATGCCAACACCGACTGGATGAGCGAGTATTACAAGGACACGGCGTTCTCGCAGGAGCATAACCTGACCGTAAACGGCGGAACAGAGAAGATGAACTATTATGTTTCGGGCGCTTTCCTTGACCAGGGCGGTTTCATGCGCCATGGCGAAGACGATTACAAGCGTTACAATCTTCTCGGCAAGATGAATGCCCAGGTGCAGCCCTGGCTGAAGATCGGCCTGACCTCAAAGTGGATCCGCACGGATTATGACCGTCCGACAACGCTCAACGGCAACTTCTATGACAACGTGATTCGCCGCGGCTGGCCGACAGTGCCTGTGAGAGACCCGAACGGCTACTACACGGCCCGTGTAAGCTATGTCGAGCAGCTCGAGAACGGCGGACGCTACAAGGAGCAGAACGATGTTTTCGCCAACCAGCTGTCGGTGACCATCACTCCGCTGAAAAACTGGAACATCATAGGTGAGTTCAACTCGCGCATAAACAACAACTGGACTCACACGGAGAACTTCACTACCTACGGCCATGACGCCGACGACCCCGAAAGCCTGCATGTGGCCATGGACTCTCCCACTGAAGAAAACCAGAGGGTAAAGGAATACTCATACCGCTCGACCTATCTGAACGCCAACATCTACACCAACTACACGTTCTCGTTCGCCAAGCGCAACAACATGACATTGCTGGCCGGTATGCAGGTGGAGGATTTCAAGGAGCGTATACTTTCGGCCAACCGCGCCGACCTGTATTCGACAGACTTCCCGGTGCTGAATCTGACTACAGACAACGAGGATTTCGGAATCGAGGGCCGCTACGAGATGTGGAAGACTGTAGGATTTTTCGGCCGAATCAACTATGACTACGACAGCAAATATCTGATCGAGGTCAATATGCGATATGACGGATCGTCGCGTTTCCGCCGCAACAAGCGCTGGGTGCTCTCGCCCTCAATGTCGGCCGGCTGGAACGTAGCCCGCGAAGGATTCTGGCGCGACATCGAGCACATTGTGCCGATTCTTAAAGTACGTTTCTCTTACGGTCAGCTTGCCAACCAGAACACCTCCACCTTCTATCCCACCTATCGCACTATGGGTCTGGCCAACCGCACAGAAACCTGGCTTGTCAACGGTGTGAAACCGAATTCGGCCTGGTATCCGACGGTGAGAAACGAGGATATGACATGGGAGAAACTGGTGACAACCAATATCGGTCTTGACTGGGGTTTGCTCAACAACCGTCTGACCGGATCGTTCGACTACTACTGGCGCACCACCCGCGACATGTTGATTTATGGCGCAATAGCCTATCCGCAGGTGTTCGGCGGTGATTTCCCGCCGGAAAACCAGGGTAAAATCCGTACCCAGGGATGGGAGCTCCAGCTTCAGTGGCGCGACCGCATAGGCAAAGACTTCAGCTATTCG
Source organism: uncultured Muribaculaceae bacterium (assembly GCA_947177215.1). Classification (GTDB taxonomy): domain Bacteria; phylum Bacteroidota; class Bacteroidia; order Bacteroidales; family Muribaculaceae; genus UBA7173. The sequence goes on along the minus strand of CAMWTV010000016.1, from coordinate 11,865 downwards.
GTTGGTGTGAATCTTTCCGACGACCGCACGAAGGTTCTCGAATATCCCAACCGAGAAGGTTATCTGAGTAAATATATCGCCGGCGAATGGCTCGGCAACATCTACGGTCTGACCACCGTTGGTATCGCCCAGACTCAGGAGGAGATGGACGCCCATCTGGCCAATACCGACCAGAGCAAAATTGCTCCAAGCAACTGGAGCGCAGGCGACATAATGTATAAAGACCTCGATGGTGACGGCGAGATCCGCAAGGGAACCACAATCAACGATCTTGGCGACCTGTCGGTGATAGGTAACAACCACCCGCGCTACCGCATAGGTTTCAACCTTGCCGCCACATGGAAATGGTTCGATGTAAGCGCCTTCTTCCAGGGTGTGTGCAAGCGCGACTACTTCATCAATTCGAACAGCGGTTCGGGCGCGCTGGGCAAAGGAGCTATCTTCTGGGGACACACAGGCAACATGGCGGAGTCGGTGTTCTTCGAAGAGCATCTCGACTACTGGCGTAGCGAAAGCTCGGCCCTTGGCGCGAACTACGACAGCTACTATGGCCGCCTGACCTCAGACCGCCGCAACTGCGAGACCCAGACCCGTTTTCTCCAGAACGCAGCCTATCTGCGTCTGAAGAACCTCCAGGTAGGTTTCACGCTGCCTGAGAACTGGCTGAACGCCATACACTTCAGAAATATCCGACTCTACTTCTCGGCCGAAAACCTTGTGACCTGGACTAAGATGACCAAACTCATCGATCCGGAGACCCTTGAGGTAGGCAAAATGGGAGCCGGCGCCAGCTATCCGCTGTCGAAAACAATGTCGTTCGGTCTGACAGCAGACTTTTAAAATCTAATATCAACAGTTTTTCAGATAAGAAAAATGGACAAAAGAATAAAACTTATCGCGACAGCATTTCTCGGAGTGGCATCGATGGGCCTTCTGAGCGGCTGCGACGATTATCTTGATATCACGCCCCAGTCGGAGATCGCACCGCAGGATTATTTCAGGAATGCGAATCAGCTGGGAGCCTATACCATCAACTATTACACCAGCGGCGACAACTGGGACGCCGAAGGTAACGGCGGATGTTTTCCGTTCGAGGACAAAGGATTTGCGTCCAACACATCGCTCTATCACGACGACGAGGGTACCGACAACGAGTGCGGCACCGGCGCCAAGGGCTATTTCAACGAAAAGAGTGGCACGCAGGTTGGCGCAACGGGTGGATTGTGGTCGTTCAGACGCATCAACGAGCTGACTTATTTTCTTCGCACCGTTTATCCGCGCTACGAGAGCGGATCAATAAGCGGCGACGAAGTGATGATAAAGCACTATATAGGGGAGGCCCACATGTTGCGCGCCAGTGAATATTTCTTCCGTTTGCGCCGTCTGGGCGACCTTCCTATCCGTCCGTTCATTGTGCCCCTCGACCGTGATGTGCTGATCAAAGTCTCGGAGCGCAAGCCCCGCAACCTTGTGGCACGCTTTATCCTCGCAGATCTCGACTCGGCTATCAACCTGTTGAGCGACGGAGCCAAGACCGGAGGCACTAACCGCATAACCCGCGACGCGGCCCTTCTGCTGAAAGCGCGTGTTGCGCTGTTTGAGGCAACTTTCGAGAAGAATTTCGCCGGCACACCGTTCGTGCCCGACAAGGCTGCCGGATGGCCCGGAGCCAGCAAGGAGTATAACAAGGATTTCGTTTATGACAACGATACCGAAGTAAACTTCTTCCTCGACCAGGCTATGGCCGCAGCCAAGGAGGTGGCCGACCGTCACAAGCTGGCGTCAAACAACAAGCGCGGTTTCGGCGCCACGGCGTTTAGCAGCGCGCCTACCAACGACTACTACAACATGTTTGCCGGCACCGATGCCTCGAGCTATCCGGAAGTGCTTCTGTGGCATGCCTACAGTAAAAACCAGAGTGTGGCCCACTCGTTCAACCTCCGCGCACGCAACCGCTGCGGTCTGACACAGGAATTTCAGAGTGCTTTCCTGATGGAGAACGGTCTGCCGATCTATGACCCTGCAAGCGGCTACAAGGGTGATGATTATATCGAGGACACCAAGGTGAACCGCGACTGGCGCTGGCAGCTGTTCATGAAGTCGCCCGGCGACTATCTCTACGCGGGCAACGATCGCATACGCCACGGAGCCGAGGGTAAGACGATCGACGGAGAGGTGACCTATGTGCCTGCCGTTTACTCGACGAGCCACAGTTTCGCATCGAGAACCGGATATGCCCCCGGCAAGATGATCACTACCAACGATGCCTTCGTGTCGGAGCATACTGATGAGACCAACACTATCGTGTATCGTTCGGCAGAGGCCTACCTGATCTATCTGGAGGCTGCATGGTATAAGTTCGGCGACGGACTGGACGCCACAGCATGGGATTACTGGAAAGAGCTGCGCAAGCGTGCCGGCATAGCCGAGGATCCTCAGATTACAATCAACGCCACTGATCTTGACAAAGAGTGGGAATACACCCGCGACCTTGCGCTTTATTCGGCCGGCAAGCGTCTGACCTCGAAGGTTCTCTACAACATCCGCCGCGAGCGCCGCTGCGAGCTAATGAACGAAGGTCAGCGCCTTATGGACCTTATCCGCTGGCGCGCTCTCGACCAGCTGGTAAAGCCCGAGCCCTCGTATGTCGGAAGCTATCATCTGCATGGGTGCAAGATTTTCGGCCCGATTTCGGATCGCCTGAAATCGAAGTCTCTTCTGAAACATGACCAGCCGGACGTGACAAAGAACAATGTGTCATCGCCCAACGACACCGAGACCTCGAAGCTTTATCGCGGCGACGCCAACTATCTGTCGCTGTTCAGAATCAACCCGACAAACGAATGGTATGACGACGGCATGACATGGAAGATGGCTCATTATCTGATGCCTATCGCCCAGAACCACTTCCTTGAAAGCTCGCCCACAGGATCGGATATCGAGAATTCGCCGATATACCAGAATCCCTACTGGGGAACACAGCCTCAGACTTATGCGGAGCGTTGATGCCGGGGAGGTATCAGATGTTCCGGATAACGGATGCGGGTGTTATAAACACTGAAACCTGAAAATATATGTCGGGAGCCACGGCGGCTCCGCAAACAGATGGTATGAACTGCTCTTGTAATCGTTGTGAGAGAGGGCGGCCAGGCTCCCGACATGCTGAAACAAAACAGAAAAAGGATAATAAAACCTTAATAACTAACCATTTAACCTTAAAACAAAAATGAAAAAATTTTTACTCGGAGCAGCAGTGGCCTCTATGGCCATGAGCGCAATGGCAGAAGTAGAGATGCCTGTAAACCTGGTCAAGAACGGCTTTTTCGAAGAGGGTGTAGACCAGCTTCTCCGCGGCTATGACAACGGCTGCATTGTTGACGAGGCAGATGTTCCCGTGCTTGACGAGAACGGCGAGCCGGTGCTTGGCGAGGATGGCGAGCCTGTAACCGAACACAAGACCAGCGAGGGTATTCCCGGATGGCAGCGCAACTGGAATCCCTGGTGCGTGCGTATCGACATCCGCGATAACGAGGCCGACTTTGAAAAGGTTTTCGAAGGTAACAAGTATCTGCTTCACATTTTCCGTTTCAACGACAACGGATGGACTGACGGCGGCGTAAGCCAGGTTGTCACCGGTCTGGAGATCGGCACCAAATATACACTCGGCGCTATCATGGCCTACAACCAGGGCACTCTGGCCGGCAGCTGGGACACTGCAGAACACGGCTACAAGATTACTCCCTGCGACGCTGATGGCAACGATATGGTCGGCGACGCTATCGCAACCGACGACTTCTTCCCTCTGGGCGATGCCTGGGAAGACCTCGAAAGAGAGTTCACCGCCACCACACCGGCTGTCAAGGTTACATTCTACATTGTTAACCACACTTATGAGAACAACCACAGCGAAGGCCAGTGGATGGATGTTGACGATGTTGTGCTGATGCCGACCGACGACTACAAATACTTCAAGGAGAACCGCGAGAAGCTTCAGGAGTGGCAGAACGCCGGTATCGCCAATGTGGCAGCCGATGCCGAGAACCTGAAAGTTCTGGGCGTGTATAACATGCAGGGTGTGGAGGTTGCCAAATCGACCGAAGGCCTGAAGGGTCTCTACATCGTTCGCACCGCCAAGGGTGGCAAGAAAGTTATTCTCTGATAACCTGACTGCAACCGCACAAGACACAAGCGCGGGGGGTGGTGACACCCCCGGCGTTTCAACCGGGCGGCGACAGGCGGCCAGCCAACAAGGCGGGTTACGAGGCAGCCCTGAAACGAATTATAAACTTATCTGACACAAAAAGAATGACAAGCTCTATCAAGCGCGTCAGCCTTCTCATCGCATCGGCCGCCGCAGCGGTGGTGGCCGGTGCCGAGACGGCAGAAGAGATCGCAAACAAGTATGCAGAACAGGGTTTTCATCTGGCATTCCAGGAGGAGTTTACCGAAGGTTTCCAGAGAGAAGACGGAAAAATAGTGCCCAACCCCGAAGTGTGGCGTTACGAGGAGGGTATGGTGCGCAATCACGAAGACCAGTGTTACACCAAGGATAACGCTACGGTCGAGGACGGGTGTCTGGTGATCGAGGCCCGTCAGGAGCAGACCAAGAATCCGCGTTACGACAAATATGGCACCAACTGGAACAACAAGATACGCTATGCCGATTATTCGTCGGCGTCGATCCAGACGATACATAACGGCAAGGAGGGTTATTGCTGGGGCCCGGGCATATATGAGATCAGGGCCAAGATTCCGGTAGGCGAGGGTTACTGGCCTGCGATCTGGACTCTGGGCACACAGTATGAGTGGCCTTATAACGGAGAGATCGACATAATGGAGTATTATGGCGACGCTATCCATGCCAATGTTGCGTGGGGCACCTCGCAGCGGTGGAATGCCCGCTGGAACAGCCGCGCGCCGCGCATGAGCGAGTTCGAGGCCGATTTCGCCGACAAGTTTCATGTGTGGAAGATGATTTGGGACGAGGAGTCGATCCGTCTGTATCTTGACGACCGCTGCCTGAACCAGACTTTCCTGAACCAGACAGTCAATCCGCGCACCGACTGGTTTCCGTATGACAACGTGAATCCGTATCGCGGCGACCACAAACAGTATATTCTTCTGAATCTGGCTCTCGGGGGCGACAACGGAGGCGATCCGGCCAAGGCCGAGTATCCGGCCCGCTATTATGTGGACTATGTGAGGGTGTATCAGCCCGACGAGGCCGGTATCGAGGATGTGTCGGTTGACCAGGAGGAGAAGATCGAAGGTTTCTGGAACATGCAGGGCGTGTTCTGCGGAGCCGATGCCGACACCCTGACCGACGGGATCTATGTTGTAAAGACCAATCTCGGAGTCAAGAAGATGGCTTTTAACCGATAACAGATTTTCAACCATATCCAAACGTCAGAGAGTATAATCTGAAACGCACTCTGAACCGGTGCGCTCCGGCTTGCGGAAGGGGGCCGGAGGCACCTGAAAATATTAAAAAGTGATTGATTCTATGAATGCCGGAGACGCATGTGAATGGGTTTCCGCAAGAGGGACTGTTGATTGATGCTGACAGTTCTCAGAGTAGGAGAGCCGAGTAAGGCGGCTCTCAGGGCAGAAAGGCATTTGTTTTAGGTATGTGGTTAAATACCGCTCTGCCGTGTGCGAACGATGGCGGCAGAGAGAAGTTTATGGAAGCGTAAACTGACACCGAGCCGGAAACAGGCAAGCGGCTGTGAAGCCGCCCGGAGGTTTCCGGCTTTTTAATTCGCTCTAAGGGAAGGACAGATATGTGTGTGGCTTGGTGGAGTGGGAGGAAATGAGTAATTTTGAGGTTGAAAATGTAACCTTAAATTCTAAACAACGATGACCAATAAGATAGTGACCATGAATATAAAGCGAAGTGTGCTCGGACTGATTATGGCGGCTGCCGGAGCGGGAGCCGCGTGGAGCGCCGAGGCCGAATACAAGGTGGTTTTACGGACAGATGAAGCCAAAGACACTATATCGCGCATGATTTACGGGCAGTTTGCCGAGCACCTGGGCAGCTGTGTGTATGAGGGTATCTGGGTAGGGGAGGATTCAGATATTCCCAACACAAAGGGTTATCGCAACGACGCTCTGGAGGCTCTGAGAGAGCTGAAGGTGCCAGTGTTGCGCTGGCCGGGAGGATGCTTCGCCGACGACTATCACTGGCGCGACGGAGTGGGGGACAAATCGAAACGTCCGACACTGATAAACAACAACTGGGGAGGCACGCAGGAGGACAACAGTTTCGGTACCCATGAGTTTTTCAATCTCTGCGAGATGCTCGGCATAGAGCCATATCTGTCGGTGAATATCGGGAGCGGCACGGTGCAGGAGGCGGCGCAGTGGATAGAGTATGTGACCGCCCCCAACGGGCCGATGGCGGCCGAGCGCGCGGCCAACGGGCGTAAGGAACCGTGGAAACTGAAGTTTACCGGCATCGGCAACGAGAGCTGGGGCTGCGGCGGTGAGATGAGGCCGGAGTATTATTCGGATGTTTATCGCCGTTATTCGGTTTATATGCGCAACCAGCCGGGGAACAAGCTTTTCCGCATAGCATCGGGCGCGAGCGACTATGACTACAACTGGACAAAGACGCTTATGAGCCGTGTGGGGGCGGGGCGTATGGATGGCCTGTCGCTGCACTACTATACGGTGGCCGACTGGAACAAGAAGGGGTCGGCAACGGATTTCGACACAGAGGTTTATTATAACACGATAGGGAAGTGTCTGGAGATAGAGCCTGTTCTGGAACGGCATATCGCCATAATGGATGAGAAAGATCCCGAAAGGCGTGTGGGCCTGATGGTTGATGAATGGGGCACATGGTTTGACGAGGAGCCGGGCACTGTGGCCGGTCATCTGTTTCAGCAGAACACCATGCGCGACGCCATGGTGGCTGCGCTGACGCTGAATGTGTTTCACCGTCATGCCGGCCGTGTGAGAATGGCCAACATAGCCCAGCTGGCCAATGTGTTGCAGGCCATGTGGCTTACGAAGGGTGACAAACTGGTGCTGACGCCGACATATTATGTTTTCAAGATGTATCGTCCGCATCAGGATGCGGTGCTGATTCCGCTGAATGTGGATTGCGACACGATAAGAGACAGCAACGGCCGCAACATACCTGCGCTGGCAGCCACGGCATCGCGCGCAGCCGACGGAAGTGTGACTGTGACTGTGACGAATCCGATGGCCGACCGCACGGCGAAGGTGGAGATAGAGCTGCCGAAGGGTGTGGGCCGCAAGATTGCCTCGGCAGAGCTGCTGGCGGCGCCTGACGTGCATGCCCGCAACACGTTCGAGAATCCGGATGCGGTGAAGCTTTCGGAACTGAAGAATGTGAAGATAAAGGGTGACAGGCTTGTTATGGAGCTGCCTGCGGTGAGTGTAGGCGGGGTAACTCTGCGCTGACGGCGGAGTTCCCTGCGCCGGGGATGGGGAGACTACAGACGAAATTTCAACCAAACGTATATTATGAAAAGATTTATTTCAGTTATTGCGGGGGCGGCGGCTGTGAGTCTGATGGCCGGCGCTGCCTCGCTGACTCCGGAGCAGAAGGAGGCGCAGCAGGTGAGAAAGACCATCGAGCGCGTGAACGACAAGTGGCAGGCTGACCATAAGCCGGAGGGCACTCCGTTCTGGCATAACGCCGCCTATCACACGGGCAACATGGAGGCATTCTATCTCACGGGCAAAGAGGAGTATAAGGACTATTCGGAGAAGTGGGCCGAGCACAACCAGTGGAAGGGGGCTAAAAGCAACGACCGCAGCGGCTGGCTCTACAATTACGGAGAGACAGACAACCATGTGCTTTTCGGCGACTGGCAGATCTGTTTCCAGACTTATGCCGACCTCTACAACCTGCTTCCCGACGACCGCCGCATAAAGCGGGCGCGCGAGGTGATGGAGTATCAGATGAGCACTCCCCAGAAGGATTACTGGTGGTGGGCCGACGGGCTTTATATGGTTATGCCCGTGATGACGAAGATGTATAACATAACCGGCAACGGGAAGTATCTCGACAAGCTTTACGAGTATGTGCAGGTCAGCGACAGCATAATGTATGACCCCGAGGCGAAGCTCTATTTCCGCGACGGTAAATATGTGTATCCGAAGCACAAGACAACCAACGGAAAGAAGGATTTCTGGGCGCGCGGCGACGGATGGGTTGTGGCCGGACTTGCGAAGGTGCTGAAAGACCTTCCGGCAGGCTACAAGCACCGCGGCTATTTCGAGCAGCGTTTCAAGGATATGGCCTCGGCTGTGGTAGAGCTTCAGCAGAACGAGGGTTACTGGTCGCGCTCGATGATGGACGAGGAGATGGCTCCCGGCCGCGAGACGAGCGGAACGGCATTTTTTACCTACGGGCTTCTGTGGGGTATCAACAACGGTTATCTGACCGACGCGAAATATAAGGATGCCGCCCTGAAGGGGTGGAACTATCTCAACAAGATAGCGCTGCAGAAAGACGGCTCGGTGGGCTATGTGCAGCCGATAGGCGAGAAGGCTATCCCGGGGCAGACGGTCGACGCCAAATCGACTGCCGATTTCGGCACCGGCGCATGGCTGCTCGCGGCGTGTGAGTATGTGCGTTATCTGGAGAAGGGTAGCAATGCCGACCGCGCCTACTGGGCCGACCTGGCTTACAAGATGGCCTATCCCGTTCTGAGCAATATGTCGAAAGGTGAGCTTCAGAAGAATATGCTTGTAGAGGTCAGCCCCAACTGGGACGGGCGCAACAAGAAGGTGACCTATATGGAGACTTTCGGACGCCTGATGGCCGGTATAGCCCCGTGGCTCTCGCTGCCCGACGACGGAAGCGAGGAGGGTGCGCGCAGGGCAGAACTGCGCGAGATGGCCCTGAAGAGCTATGTTAATGCGGTTGACCCGGAGAGCCCGGATTATCTGGCGTGGCGCGGCCACGGTCAGGCGCTTGTCGACGCGGCTTATGTGGCCGAAAGCCTTATCCGCGGCTATGACGCCCTGTGGGTTCCTCTCGACAGTGTGACCAAACAGCGTTATGTAGAGGAGTTCACACAGCTGCGCAGGGTCGATCCCCCCTACACCAACTGGCTTCTGTTCTCGTCGACCATAGAGAGCTTCCTGGCCAAGGCGGGCGCTCCGTATGATGAATACCGCATCAATTCGGCCATACGCAAGACCGAGGAGTGGTACACGGGCGACGGATGGTATGCCGACGGCCCCGAGTTCTCGTTTGACTATTACAGCAGCTATGTGTTCCATCCGATGTATCTTGAGACACTGGCCAATATGCGCGATGCCGGAGCCTATACGCGCATACATTACCGGAACTATTATGATCGCGCGCTCAAACGGACTCAGAAGTTCGCCATTGTGCTCGAGCGTCTGATCTCGCCCGAGGGCACATTCCCTGTGTTCGGCCGCTCGATTCCCTACCGCATGGCCACCATGCAGCCTCTGGCGCTGATGGCGTGGTATGGCAAGCTTCCTCACGGGCTGACCAACGGTCAGGTGCGCGGGGCGCTGACGGCTGTGATGCACAACATGTTCGACGATAAAGAGAACTATAACGAGGCGGGCTTCCTGACAATCGGTTTCGCAGGGCGTCAGCCTAATGTGGCCGACTGGTACACAAACAACGGCAGCCTCTATATGACTTCACTGGCGTTTATGCCTCTGGGATTGCCGGCCGCACATCCGTTCTGGAGCGATGCGGAGCAGCCGTGGACCAACCGTAAGGCGTGGGGCGGAAAGCCGTTCCCGAAAGACCATCACTGGAGCGGGGAACAGAAGTTCAAGGATCTGTTCTAAGCCCTTGGTGATGGGAGGATGAGACGTGTCAATGCCGTGTGTCAGGATTTAAGAATCCGGCACACGGTTTTGATGTTAAAAAGAGTTAATTAATAGGGGAGGGTAATTATTTTCATAGTATATTTGCAACCGAATCTTTAAACCAATCAATTATTATATGAAATTTCTGAAGTATTTGCAGGCAACAGCCGCTATGGCGGCGGTTACTTTATCGCTGTGTGCCTGCGGCGGGGATGAGGACGAGCCCGAAGAAGACACCCCGGGTGGCAATGAACAGGTTGTTCCGACTCCTGACCCCGAACCGACACCTGAACCGAATCCGGATGTAGAGGCGATGGATCCTGATGCCGCAAAGGCTTACATCGAGCAGACCGCACTTGAGATTGTGAACGCAGTGAATCCGGCTGATCAGGATAAGCTGTTGCTTGTGGTGAACCACTGGGTGGAGAATTATTCGTCGATCGATCCTCCGATAGAGTGGAATCTCGATGCGTTTTTCGGATATGATGACGAAGATGACTATTACAGAGCCCGCAGACACAACCCGATCAAAGGGTTCATGACCGCGCTCGGACGTGCCGCCAAGGGTGATGTGTCGGCAGTGAGCCGCGCTATGAGCGAGCTGATGAATATGGCCCGTTTCTCGGGTATCTACGAGCCGGGAGGGGTGTATGTAGACAAGTATGGCGACACTTATCATGTGTGGAAGAAAACGGCCGACAGCAACGATGTGGTGTTCCGTTTTCCTTATAACGGCTCGACGGTAGAGGCGAGAGGTGTTGCCGAGGGGAGCACCTGGAGCGGCTCTTTGAACGGTATAACCGTGGAGATTCCGCGCAAGCTGACCGCCACACTGAAAAACAACGGCAACGAGCTGGTGAACGTTGTGCTTGAGAGCAATCTCGATTTCAACGCCCACACGCTTCAGGCCAATCTGACGGGCGCCCTGATGAACATCAATGTGAAAACAGTTACCTCAGGCACCAACAGCAAGATTACCAGCGATTCGTATGTGTGGTATTCTGGCAAGCAGCTGACCCATACGGTTGGTGTGATAAACGGTGTGAACATGGTTGACAAGAACGCCCTGAAGAATCTGTTCAGGGAGGAAACCGAGACCTGGGGCGACTATACCGAGACATTTTATACCATCGACGGCAAGGCTGTTGGGAACATGTTCAAGTCGGGCGAGATCGAATCGGATGTTGTAGGCAAGATACGCGTGGCCGGAACCATAAATAATACCGGCGAACTGATCGAATCGTCTGGCGAATATTTCGACAGGGATGCATATTCTGACCGGGACGCCGCCGAGCAGGCCTGCCGCATGCAGTGCGAGCTTATGAACCGTTCGATGCCTGCAGATATGTATCTCGCAGGGTCGTCGTACAGCTCGGCCACCATCAAGTATCAGCCTTATCTTGAAGACGACATCGTTTTCTGGGAGTGGTATTCGGAGCCTGTCATGGCTTTTGCCGACGGCACCACGAGCAGCATAGCAGGTTATTTCGGAGGTAAAAACTTTATCTCGCTTGACACCCCGATACGCAACATCGTAAACACATTCGTAGGATATTGGCCTTTTGTAACGGATTACGACGAATAAGTTTCCGCAGAGGAACCGCAATACTGACAGTGTGCGCAGCGACGGCTATGGCCGCCGGTGCGCACACTGCTGTTCTGTCGGACAGCACAGGGGTGGAGCTAAAGGAGGTGAGGGTGACAGCGCGCGGCGGCCGGATGGTGCGCATAGACCGCACGGGGGCGGTGACATTCGGGCGTGAGGCCCTGGCTCACGGGCCGCGTGTGCTCGGTGAGGCTGACGCGCTGCGATATATGCAGCTTATGCCCGGTGTGAGCGTGGCGAGCGACTATGCTTCGGGAGCGAGTATCGACGGGATGGGATATGGGCAGAACGAGTACAGGCTGAATGGTGTTCCGGTGCATTTTCCTTATCATTTCGGAGGGATTTTCTCGGTGTTTCACCCGCGGATGTATGAGCAGACAAGGGTGGGGAAGAGCATACATGCCGCAGGGGGGTCGGATGTGACG
>CAMWTV010000015.1 GCA_947177215.1 uncultured Muribaculaceae bacterium | reverse complement strand
GTTGTTGCGGATGTGTCCCAGGTGGAGGGGCTTGTTGGTATTGGGCGACGAATATTCTACCATCACAAGCGGACTGTTCTCGTCAGCCTCCCTGAGCCCGTAGTTCTCAGTGCCGGCTATATGCTCCAGCACCGAATTCCAGAACGTTGGCTCGATAACCAGATTCAGAAAACCCTTGATCACATTGAAACGGTCAACAGCCGGCTCATTGTCAACAAGCCACTGGCCTATCTCCTGACCAACTGCCTCCGGACTCTTGCGGGCAGCCTTGACCCACGGAAAAACAACCACTGTGAGATTACCCTCGAACTCCTTCTTGGTGGTCTGGGGCACAATGCTGTTTGCATCAGCCTCCACGCCATAAAGCTCCTTGACAGCCTTGGCCACACCCTGTGCTACTATCTGATCTATCGACATATCTTTTTATCTTCTTTAATTCAGTTGTCCGTAATAAACAATCGGTTGAAAACCACAGTCCGGGCCGCCGCAGCCACAAAAACATCGGCCACCGCCCGTCTAAACCACAAAATTACAACATTTTTCCATAATTTGAAACCTTAAAAATCCCGATATTCCCAAACACCCCAACCTTTACCCCTCATCGGTTGTTCCCCTATCGGTCATTTTTCGTAAATTTGCCTGTTTTTTCACACAAACACGCAGGGAATGTTCAACATCACGAAACTTTCACTCCCATATTTCCGCCACATATGCAGGCGAGAACTCAGAGCTGCCGCCGAAGTCGAGACCACACAGCGGAGAGTGCTCGCCACACTCATACACGCCGCAAGGCAAACCCTCTGGGGTGACCAACATAAATACACCCACATCACCTCCTACGAACAGTATGCCCGCCGCGTCCCGGTCACCCCGTATTCCGAACTGCGCCCATACGTCATGAGAATGATAACGGGAGAACCCGACATCCTCTGGCCCGGATTCACTCGCCGGTTCGCCCAGTCATCCGGAACATCCGACGGCAAAAGCAAATACATCCCCGTAACCCCACGCGGACTCAGCCGCAACCACTACGCCGGCGCCGCATTCTCCCTCGGATCATACCTCATTCACCACCCCGGCAGCCGGCTGTTCGGAGGCAAAAACTTCATTCTTGGCGGCAGCTACGCCAACGAACTGAACCTCCCCCCCGCTGTAAAAGTCGGCGACCTCTCCGCAACACTCATCGACCGGATAAACCCACTGGTGAACCTCGTCCGGGTGCCGTCGAAAGAAATAGCGCTCATGGCCGACTGGCAGCAGAAACTGCCCGCCCTCGTCAACGCCTCAGTCAATGCCGACATACGATCCATATCAGGCGTCCCATCATGGTTTCTGACAGTTCTCCGCACAATCCTTCAGCAACAGGGAGCCACATCCATACACAACATCTGGCCCAACCTCGAAGTGTTCTTCCACGGAGGCATAGCCTTCGGCCCCTACCGCGAGCAATACGACCGAATAACCGACCCCGGCCGCATGCACTACTGGGAAAACTACAACGCCTCCGAAGGTTTCTTTGCAGCCCAGTCCAGCCCCGGGTCTGACTCCATGCACCTCATCGTCGACGCCGATGTTTTCTACGAATTCATCCCCGTCAGCCAGCCCGACGCCACCCCCATCCCGGCATGGAAAGTAAAAGCCGGCGAAATCTACTCCCTGCTCATAACCTCCTCAAACGGGCTTTGGCGCTTCCCCATAGGCGACACCGTTACCGTAACATCCGTCAGACCTCTCGAAATCACCATAGCAGGGCGCACAGCCCACTTCATCAACGCATTCGGCGAAGAAGTCATGGTCTACAACACCGATGCAGCACTCGCCAGAGCGTGTGCCGCAACCGGAGCCGAAGTCCTGAACTACACCGCCGCCCCGGTCTATGCCGGAAACCGCACAAGAGGCCGACACCAGTGGCTCGTTGAATTCGCCACACCACCAGCGTCCATATCCGTTTTCGCACGGATTCTCGACGAAGCCCTGCAACAGGAAAACTCCGACTATCAGGCAAAACGCTCCGGAGGCATATTCCTCGATCCTCTCACAGTCACCCGGGCAACCCCCGGACTGTTCGACCGCTGGCTCGCATCCACCGGAAAACTCGGCGGACAGCGAAAAGTGCCGCGGCTGGCAAACGACAGGCGCTTCATCGACCCGCTGCTGAAGCTGAACACCCCCATAAATGAAGCCTGACACATCCATAGTAAAAATAAAATTCTTAAATTTGCAGTGAATTTAGAGAGTGTTTGAATTTCACTTTTATTCACTCAAAGAGGATTTTTCAGACTGATTCCGCAAGTTGAAGAGGGAGCGATGCGGGCATCGTGACCGATGAAACTTGGCGGAAGCAGGCGAAAAAGACCTTTGAGCGGATGAAAAGAATTCTTTTGAAATTTTATTCGTGTTAAATTCAAACACTCTCTTAGACCATCAAGTAACTGGTCGAAAATATTTTAACCCATTTTTAACACCGCCATGAACATCAACTTCCGGAAAATAGCCCTCCTGTCGATAGCCATTACGGCCGCCGCCGCAATGTGCACAGTCTCATCTGCCGCACGATACATTTTCTACTTCATCGGCGACGGAATGGGAATAGCCCACGTCACCAGCTCACAGCTCTACAACAAACACGTGCTGAAAAACGACAACCCCCTGCTGATGACAACATTCCCCGTTGTTTCAATGGCCACCACACACTCCGCAAGCTCCGACGTCACCGACTCGGCAGCAGCAGGCACAGCACTCGCAACCGGCCACAAAACCATCAACGGAATGCTCGGAGTAACACCCGACTCAGCCGCCGTGACCTCAATCGCTAAACAACTCTTCGACAGCGGCTACGGCATCGGAATAGTCACATCCGTAGCAATCGACGACGCAACACCCGGAGCATTCTACACACACGTCCCCAACCGTAACATGTTCTACGAAACCGGACGCTATCTCGCCGAGTCAGGCTACCAGTTCTTCGCCGGAGCCGCTCTCCGTGGCACTAAAGACAAAAACGGCAACGATAACGGACTCATCGACTACATCCGCTCCAGCAACGTCTCCATACACTACGGTCTCGACAGCATCGACACCACAGCCGAACGCCTCCTTATCCTCTCCCCATTCCACGAAGAAAACAACAACTGCATAGGCCTCACAGTCGACTCGATCCCCGGAGCGCTCACACTCCCCGCCATGACACAGGCCGGACTCGACCAGATGATGCGCGTCTCCCCCGACCGCTTCTTCATGATGGTTGAAGGCGGAAACATCGACCATGCCGGACACGGAAACGACGGCGGAACAATCCTCCGCGAAGTCATAAACTTCAACGACGCAATCAAAATAGCCTACGACTTCTATCTTCAGCACCCCGACGAAACACTCATCGTCATCACAGCCGATCACGAAACCGGAGGTATGTCGGTCGGATGCCAGGCCACAGGCTACAGCACACGCCTCGAGCGCGCCGCAGGCCAGAAAGTCTCCAAGGAAAAATTCAACGACTTCTGCCACTCGCTATATAAAAACCGCATGAACTTCACCTGGGACGACATGCAGGCATACCTCGCCGAAAAACTCGGATTCGGTACCGCACTCCAGCTCACCCCCGAAGAAACCGAAAAACTTCGCGGAATGTACTCCGACGTCTTCGAGAAACGAAACGCCGGAGCCGACCGCAAAACCCTCTACGCGTCATTCAACGCATTCGCCGACAAAGTTTTCGACATACTCAACAGCAAATCAGGCATGGGATGGACATCCGGATCACACACAGGCATCCCCGTACCGGTCTACGCAATCGGAGTCGGGGCTGAAAGCTTCTCCGGACTGCCCGACAACACCGAGCTCCCCGGCCTTATAATGAAAGCTGCACAGAAATGATCCGTAGGCTAATACTGCTCATAATACCGGCCATTGCCGTCTGCGGCGCCCTGCGCGCCATAGACCTCAACACCGTGGCCGTAAACGTCCGCATGCACCCAGGAAGCTACAACAACCTGCTCGAACGCTTCCAGCAGGCCGACACCACACTTACACCCGACGAAATCTCAACCCTTTACTACGGCTACCCATTCACACCACGGTTCGATTCATCCGAGACATGGCCCGAAGTCACCCGGGCCTACGAAACAGGCAACTATGAACTCGCCCTCCGGCTCGCCACACAAGCCCTCGAAGAAGCACCACTCTCGCTAAACCTGAGTGTCATAGCCCTCGCATCGGCCGACAGGCTCAGAGCTGCCGGAAAACCCGCGCCACAGACATATCGCCTCGGAATGCGCTGCGACCTAATAGCCACAGCCATCCTCGAAAGCGGCAACGGCACATCGCCGCACTCACCTTTTCTCGTTACAGATCCGGCCGACATCGACCGCATACTGCACAACGTACTCGGAATCGACTCCATCGTCGACCGAACCAAAGTCGGCCACGTGCTCGCCCTGAAAGTAACATTTCCCGGCAGCGCCCGGCGCCACATCCTCTATTTCGACAACGCCGCTACGGCACCAAACATATAAACGATCATGACTGAGAAACAACCCAAATGGACTGAAATCGAACACCTCCCCGAATGGGACGAGGAATTTTATGAAGTCTACACAGCGAAAAAACACGGAAAATGGGTCATGCTGAAAACTCTCCGGCCCGAATTCCGCCAGAGCGAGGCCCACAAAGCCATGATCGAGAAAGAATTCGACGTGCGCTACAACCTTGCACACCCCAACATCATCATGATCAATGATTTCGAGGAAGTGCCCGGGCTCGGAATGTGCATAATCACCGACGATGTTTACGGCGACTCACTCCGGAAACTGATCGACAAAGGCCAGGTCGACGCCGACATACAGCAGAAAATCATTCTGCGACTCGTCGATGCCATCGCCTACATACAGGCTAACCACATCGTCCACCACCCGATACGCCCCGAAACCATAATCTTCACCGAAAACATCCGCAACCTCAAAGTTATCGACGTCGGATTCGACCAGCGCGAGAACCTCACTCCGGCCGATGCCTCCGACGACATCTACAGCTTCGGGCTCGTGCTCCGCGAAGTGCTCGCCGCAACCGGCGACCGCAACCCGCGCCTCAACCGCGTCGCAGAGCGATGCACATCACCCGACCCCGCCAAACGCTACCGCGACATACCCGACCTGCGCATGGCTCTCGCCGGCGACTCCAACCAGCGCCTCTACATACTCATAATCTCTTTCCTCGCTATAATGACAATAATTCTCGGCTGGCTCTGCATCTACCACCCCTCTCTCTGATCGCACCCGCCACACCCAAAGAAACAGACAAATAAAAAAATCCTGAAATGGCAATTGAAATTCGCCCCGTATCAGCACAATCGCGCAGCGAACTGCGCGCCTACGTGAAATTCGGAATAGATCTCTATAAAGACAACCCATACTTCGTGCCCCCGTTGGTCTACGACGACGTAAACACACTCTCCCCCGACAAAAACCCCGCATTCGAATTCTGCGAGGCTCAGTCATTCATGGCCTACCGCGACGGCAAGCCCGTCGGGCGCATAACCGGAATAATCAACAACGCCGTAAACGCACGCACAAACCAGAAAAGCCTACGCTTCGGATTCCTCGACTTCATCGACGACAACGAAGTCTCGGCCGCCCTGTTCGATGCCGTCAGCGAATGGGGGCGCAGCAAAGGCATGACATCAATCGTAGGCCCCATGGGATTCACCGACATGGATCACGAAGGAATGCTCACATTCGGCTACGACGAAGTAGGCACAATGGCCACAATCTACAACCACCCCTACTATGTCGACCACATGCACCGCCTCGGATTCAAACAGGAAGCCGAGTGGGTCGAATTCTACATCAAAGTCCCGGAACAGATCCCCGAGAAATATTCTCGCATCGCACAGATCGTACAGCAGCGCAACAACCTCAGGATCAAAAAATACACATCCCGCAAAAAAATCAAGGAAGAATACGGCGAAGCTCTCTTCGAACTGGTCAACGAAGCCTACGACAAACTCTACGGCTACTCCCCCCTCACAAAAAAACAGATACGCTACTACATCGACATGTATCTCGGCATAATCAACCTCGACCTCGTAACACTCGTGGTTGATCCCGACGACCGCCTTGTAGCCGTAGGCATATCCATCCAGTCATTCTCCAAAGCTCTCCAGAAAAGCCGCGGACGCATATTCCCCCTCGGATGGCGCCACCTCCTGCCCACACTCATGGGCAAATCCGACGCCGTCGATCTTCTCCTAATAGCCGTAAAGCCCGAATATCAAAACAAAGGCGTAAACGCACTCCTCTTCAACGACCTAATCCCATATTACAACAAATACGGCTTCCGCCACGCCGAAACAAACCCCGAGCTCCTCGACAACTCAAAAGTCCAGGATCAGTGGAACTACTTCGAGACACGGCAGCACCGCCGCCGCGCCTCATTCCGCAAACCCCTCTGACACACGTCAGAGGGCCTTACCCACATCGCCATGCAATCAATACCCAACTGCAACCAGTTCTCAATCAACGAAGCCGGATGCGACGAAGCCGGACGCGGATGCCTCGCAGGCCCCGTAGTGGCCGCCGCAGTCATCCTGCCCGACACATTCTCACATCCTTGGCTCAACGACTCAAAACAGCTCACAGAGCGCCGGCGCGAACTGCTACGCCCCATCATCGAAGCCGAAGCCATAGCCTGGGCCGTAGCCTCATGCTCACCTGAAGAAATCGACAGAATAAACATCCTCAACGCATCAATCCTCGCCATGCACCGCGCCATCCGGAACCTTAAGGTGCGGCCCGGAGCCATAATAGTCGACGGAAACCGCTTCAAACCATACCCCGGCATAGCATCGCAGACATTCGTCAAAGGCGACAGCCGATTCGGCAACATAGCCGCAGCATCAATCCTCGCCAAAACACACCGCGACGAAATCATGCGCAACCTCGCCACACAATATCCACACTACAACTGGAGCAAAAACAAAGGCTACCCCACACCCGACCACCGCGCCGCCATCGCGCAACACGGCACAACACCCCACCACAGGCTCACATTCCGCCTGCTGTCAACACAGCTCACATTGTTCTGAAACCATCATCCCCGCGCCTCATCGTCAGCGCTCGCGGCCAGCCCATTCCAGCACCACCGCGCCATCCTCATATCCCCTGTCAAACAGAGCGTTGAGCAAATGGGCCAGACGCAGGCCACCGCGCAGAAACTGCATCTCGATAACCGGAGCCCAGTAAGCAACATCATTATACGACACATTCTTCCCCTCCGGAAAAAAAGCATATACGTCACGCGCAATCTCAACACTCTGCTTGGCCCAGTCATCAACATTACCCGAAACAGCCAGACGCCTGTCCATATCGCTTCCACGGTCAATCTGCTCGCGCCACTCCGTATAACTCCATTTGTGCGCACCCTCCGGCAAACTGTAATCCCACACCGAATGCAGATTCTTCTCCTGGCCGAACCACTTAACCCTTATCCTGTTTCCACCCAGATCTGTCGCATGCCCCATGTGGAGCGGCTGATGAATATCACCCACAATATGAATCAGCATCTTCAGCGCCAGAGCCTTCTCATCCTTCCCCTTGCTCCCGTCCCTTATCACACCCATACAATAGCGGATAGCCGTCAGGGCATCGCCGTCAGGAGCCACCTTACGCGTCTCGAACGTCTCGTTGGCATCAACAT
Source organism: uncultured Muribaculaceae bacterium (assembly GCA_947177215.1). Taxonomy (GTDB): domain Bacteria; phylum Bacteroidota; class Bacteroidia; order Bacteroidales; family Muribaculaceae; genus UBA7173. The sequence goes on along the minus strand of CAMWTV010000015.1, from coordinate 13,891 downwards.
TGTTATAGTGCCACGTCTTCGAATAAGCATACTCCGGCGTATGGCTCGCATTGTCAAGCCAGTTCGCCCAATACACCAGACTCATCCCGTCAAGAAGCGAATCGACAGCAGCAGCCGTAGCAGCCGTAAGATGCTTCTCCGCAATATCACACGTCACATCATGCCCCTTCTGGCTCCAGCCCCACGCATCAGCGCCAAAACCCGCAAAAAACATCACAGCCGCAACATGAGCCGCAACATTCAACTTCATAAACCTTTTCATACACTGCAACTTAAAAATTACTCCGGCCACATCCGGCAACCCCGCGTCACACTCCGCAAAAGCCCCTCAGGCCGACAATCGCAAAGTTACGAAAAAATATCCTCCAAAAAATTGTGTCATCCCGAAAAACTTTCGTACCTTTGTCACCGCATTCGGCAGCCACAAAGCTCCGATGCCCATCAACCATCTTGGAAAGATGCCGGAGTGGTCGATCGGGACGGTCTCGAAAACCGTTGTACCCTTACGGGTACCCAGGGTTCGAATCCCTGTCTTTCCGCGAATGTACCCCACGTACATCACCAGAAAAAGCCTGTAACTTTGATAGTTACAGGCTTTTATCTTACTCGCCCCTTGTTAACAATTATTAATTACGACAGTAAAACGACTCGAAAAGGACACCTTCAGATTATATGACGTTGCATAAGCGTTGCAAAATCGAAAGGTGACAGTTCTTTCTCTTGTCGCTTTCTTATGAGTATAACCTAAAGGGTATAATTCGTAGTTTTACGGGTTTTTTATACCCTTTATGGTGTAGTTTGAGATATGTTTTTTATCTTTGCACCCAAAAGGGTATATTCATATGACTCAGTTAGCAAAATACGTGAAGGAGATGCGCAAGCAGTTCGGGCTTACGCAAGTTGATCTGTCTCAGAAATCCGGGGTGGGATTGCGTTTTGTACGAGAACTTGAACAGGGGAAGGAAACTCTCCGTCTTGACAAAGTAAATCAGGTGCTGGCTCTATTCGGAGCCGTAATGACACCCGGAAAAATCTCTGAATCATGAAACAGGCAAATGTCTATGTAAACAATAACCTCGCCGGAGTCCTGACAGAGGACGACTTGGGCTATGAGTTCAGATATAATTCCGATTATCTAAAATCGGAAGGGGCCGAAGCTGTAAGCCTGACACTGCCTTTGTCGGTAAAGCCATACCGTGACAAGGTGTTGTTTCCGTTCTTCGATGGCTTGATACCGGAAGGGTGGCTGCTCGACATAGCCGAGCGAAGCTGGAAAATATCTGCCCGCGATAGATTTTCGTTGCTTCTGGCCTGTTGCAAGGATTGCATCGGGAACGTAAGTGTGATACCACTCGATGAAAAGGAGATTGAAGATGTGTAAGTGTCTCTATTGTTATAAGCCCCTTGCTGATGGCGAGGTGGATTACCATAAGGCGTGCGCCCGCAAGATATTTGAATCCACTGTGGTGCCGGTGCTTCCTTACACCAGAGCAGACATAAAGGAACTGGCACGTGAGATTGTGACAGCAAGCACCACCGTGACCGGCGTGCAGGCAAAACTCTCTCTCGACATTTCGAGGGATCATGCCGGAGAACCGAAACGATTCACAATCGTTGGGCTATGGGGACGGTTTATCCTCAAACCGCAGACCAACCGCTTTGGCAATCTCCCCGAAAATGAAGACCTGACCATGCACTTGGCTGAGGCTGTCGGAATAAGGACTATGCCTCATTCGCTAATACGTTTTGCTGACGGAGAACTCTGCTACATTACCCGCCGCGTTGACCGCACCAAAAAGGGTGATAAGATTGCTATGGAAGATATGTGCCAGTTGTCGGAACGACTCACCGAAGACAAATATAAAGGGTCGTATGAACGTATAGCCAAACTGATAAGGCAATACTCCGCGGCTCCGCTTTTGGATGTTGTCAACTTCTGGGAAGTGCTACTGTTCTCATGGCTGACCGGCAATGCCGATATGCACCTGAAAAACTTCTCGCTGTTCCGTCCTGCCGACAACTATATGTTGACTCCGGCATATGATCTGCTATCGACTTCTATAGTGATGCCGGAAGATGACGAGGAGTTGGCGCTGACTCTGAACGGCAAGAAAAAGCGGATAAAGAGAAGCGATTTCGAAACGGCAATGCGTGACAGCGGCATGGATGAAAAAGCCATTTCAAATCTCTTCAACAAGTTCTCCAAAGCCATTCCGAAATGGCACGCCTTAATCGAAGAATCATTCCTTCCCGATAATATGAAACAGGCATATCGGACGCAAATTGAGTCAATGGCTGCACGGATTTGAGTGGTCGGGATTCATGATTCTGATTAACTTTACAGTTACAGCAAATCACCCTCGGAGGAGGGTGTGAGGACGTGTGTCCAATAACTGTTGCAAAACTGTTGCACTTGGAAGCAACCCATAGCAGAACTCAGAATCCCGACACAAGGCCATATTTTATACACCGGCAACCCGTTTTTTAAACATTTTCACCCTTGAACCGTAAACTTAAAAACATTTTGCTTACCTTTGCACACAACCCATCGCCAAAATGAGAGGCAAAAACCATTATCACATCGCAAAATGAAAAAATCACTTTTACTCTGGATCCTCGCCGGAGTCTTCATCTCCGCTTCGGCACAGATCTCCCCGACAGCACTCAAAGCTCCGGTTCCAGCAGCCGACGAATGGTACGACATCGGCACAGGCACATATTCCGACAACATCTTAGCCAGCCGCTACGGCACCCCCCAACGCCCTCTCAGCGTAACCGTTCAGGAAAGCCGTTCCCGTCAGGGAGTCTACCGGGTTGTAAACCCGTGGCCCGATGCCATCGAAAACGACTGTCTAATAATCAACGCCACCGATCCCGACTATATAATTGTCGAGCGTCAGCGCATTGCATTCACCGATCCCCACGAAGGCTGTGTCGATATAGCCTCATATTCATGGATCTGTCAGGATAGATACGGACAGGGGAAAGACGAATTCCTTACATACTCCCCCGACTTCAACATCACATTGAAAAACGGGGTCATTAGCTTCCCGCCATTGTCAGTCAGCTTCCGGTATCCTGAAGCGCCGCGCGACAGCGAATGCAGCCGTACCGAATGGTACGACGGCGAGCGCATGAACGGCTATCTTGCCCTGCCGGGAGCCGAAATCTACGATCCCTACCCATGGCAGTCCATAGGCATCGGATCAATGTTCGACAATATCCTTGCTCCGATGTTCCAGCTCACCTGCGCCGCGCCATATCAAGTCGTAATCGAGCAGAGCACCGAAAACAGCAACCTCTACCGCGTGCTCAACCCCTGGTATGTTGTAAACACCATTTCATCACCGCTTGTTTTCGACCTTACCGATCCCGGATTCGTGCTTGTGAAAATGCAGACATCAGGCCTCGCCACACAGGCCGAAGGGCGCATATGGCTGATAAGCCGTTCAGCATGCTACGACTCAAAAGATGACTTCCTCGGCTCCGGCGACTCCCCATGCAACATAACATTCAACGGCCACAGAATCACCGTTCCGCCCGCAGCGATAGGCCTGTATCTCCCCGACTTCGACACCGAAAACCTCTACTATCCCGAAAGCCCTCAGACAAGCTACATCGACTTCCCCGACAACTATTCTTCCATCGACACACCGGCATCCGGCAATAACACCCCCGTCGAATACTACAACCTTCAGGGTGTGCGCATCCCGGCACCCGTCGCCGGACAGACTGTCATCCGCAAAACAGCCGGCGGTGTCGATAAAATCATATTGCGATAAACCCTCTCTCCAACCGTCAAACACCTCATTCAAAACGTTACACCAGCACTTATGAAAAAACTTCTGATCACACTGGCTTCGGCCCTGCTTCTCTCCCCGTTCGCCGCCCCGGCACTCGAGATGACCCTCGTCATCGACAATGCCGACGCCGTGATAGTGCAGCGCAACGACGCCTCATACACACGCCACACCATACCAGTAGTCACCGGCACCAACACACTCACCGTCGATCCATGGGATTATGTATATATCGACGCCCGGAACGGCCACACCCTCCGGTCTGTCACCGGTCAGGCCAAAGGCGAAGTCTCAGTTTCAGCATATGCCGGCGCATCTGTATATCTCGAAAACGCCAACGACACATTCACCGTTGTCACTGGCCCTGAGCTTGAATCCCGCACGGCATCCTGCACCGTAAACATCGACAACCCCTCAGGAGCAGTCATCTGCCGAGGAAACTCCTCCAACGGCATCGCAGGCCTCTCCGAAGGCACCAACATCATAAAATTCGATCCCTCGTCCGAAGCCAGATTCTCCGTCCGCTCCAGCCGGTGGGATCTGCCCCTCCACGAAGTCAGGCTCAACGGCACCACACTCGTCGCCAGCTACTCATCCTACAGCTTCAACGTTTCCGAAGGCGATGTCATCGACATAACAGCCAACCTGCCGCAGCAGGATGTAAACGTCAACATCATATGCAACATCCCGCAGTTCATAACATCGCTGACACTCGACGGCGAGCCGCAACAGCTCTCGTTCGTCGACAACAAAGCAACCGTCACGGCGCAGACAGGCAACCGCCTCGTTCTCGACGCCGACAACATCACCTATAAAGTCAACAAATTCTACCTCGACGATCAGTCGCAGTTCGCCTTCTACGGACGTTACACCACAACCCTCACAGCCGACATCGACATCGAATTCATCGTCGAGGCCTACGCCACCCTGACATCGACAATCGACATCGACAGTCCGGAGAACGTCAGAATCTACGCCGGCGACACATGGAACAACAACATCCTGACACTCCTTCCCGGGCAGAACACCCACACATTCCTGAACTCCGGAAACAATAATCTGCTAACCATATACCCCGAAGACGGATGCTACATCGAATCCGTAACCGCCGGCTCATCCGAAATCAGCCCCGACCCCTCAGGATATTACGAGATAATCCTCCAGGGCGGAGAAACCGTTACAATAAAATCAGCAAAGATAACCCGCGACTGCCAGGCAGTCATTTTCCGCGAAGACACATCACCCGTCTACTCATTCACATTCCTGCGCGCCGACAGAACCAAAGTCGACCTTGTCGACGGCTATAACATCATCCCCTTCTACACCGGCGATCTCCCCTTCGCAACATCTTGGTTCGGGGCAACAATCGACGTAGGCATCTCACACGTCTACGTCGACGGAGAGCGCATCACCCCCATATATGAAGGCTCCGACAACTACCGTCTATACCCCGACAACGGTTCCGTGATAAAACTCTACAACTCCGGCGAACCGCAGAAATACAATGTAACCTTCAGCACCACACCCCTTTCCGGCGACATTTCTGTCCTTCAGGACATAATAACACCGGTAACCGATCTATCCACACCCCTTACAGTGCTTGCCGGCACACGCATCACAATCAGACCTGCCGACCCAGCCGCCAGCGTCACAGCCAACAGCCTCGCTCTGGCACCCGACACCGACGGCGCCTACAACCTTGACATCAACGTCGACACCGAAATCCACATCAGCGACAACTCGGCCGGCTTAGAGTCAGTCACCCTCACACCACGGTCGGCCGATGTCTACAACATGCAGGGAATCCTCATTCTCCGCAATGCCGACACATCCGCCATCCGCACACTCCCGGCAGGAATCTACATCATCGGCGGAAAGAAAACCTCAATCCGCTGACCCCTGCCCAACCCCGACAAAAACACGATAAAAGGCCCTGTATCAAAAAAACGATACAGGGCCTTGTTCAACATTCTTCTTACGACAATGCGGTCAGAGCGCATTGAGTTCATATATCCGGCTCGTAAGCTTGCCGAGCGTAAACACAGGCAATCCCACTTTCATCAGATAATCGCCCGTATAGCTGCCGGCATCACGCGACGAACCATCGCCACGATTTATCTCCCTCACAGTATATACCACCTTCGGGTCAAGCCCTTTCAGCTTCACGTCGGCAAGATTCTCCTTGAAACGGGGAAAGATGTCAAAGGCGAACACAACAGCCTGCCGCCCGTCCTTGCCGACATACATCGTAGAGGTATGGTTACCCGAATAAGGCGACACCAGACGATATTGGTCACCCTCAAGAATAACCGGTTTTAGACGGTTGTATTCCTTGATGGCGTTCTGGCAATATCTGATCTCATCAGGAGTCAGATCATCAAGCTTCAGGTCGAAACCGAGTTTACCCATCATAGCCACATCCGTGCGAAACTTCACCGAAGCACTCTTGTTCCATGTCGTTACGTGCGCACACTGCACCTTCGACGGGAATATCTGGCTGTAACCCCACTGTATGAACAGACGCTCTACCGGATCGGTATTGTCGCTGCACCAGAACTCGGTAAAATACCTCAGGCCCTCATAGTCAGAGCGGCCGCCACCTCCTGAACACATCATTATAGGCAGATCGGGATATTTGGCTTTCACACGGTCAAGCACATTATAAAGCCCTCTTACATAATCCACATACAGATGGCTCTGCTCTTTCTCATAATTCGAGTAGATATTGGTGATCGGCGAATTGCAGTCCCATTTGAAAAAAGCGATGTCGGGATATTTCGTCATCAGCCCGTCAACCACTCCGAACACATAATCCTGCACTTTCGGATTGCTCAGGTCAAGCACAAGCTGATGGCGGTAATAATACTCATCGCGGTTGGGCAGCGTAATCACCCAGTCCTTGTGCTGCTCGTAAAGCTCACTCTTCGGGTTCACCATTTCAGGCTCGATCCAGAGGCCGAACTTCACACCCTGTTTTCTGGCAGCCTCGGTGAGGGCGCCGATACCGTTGGGAAGTTTGTTGGCGGTCTCCTCCCAGTCGCCAAGACCCTGCGTATCACTGTGACGCGGATACTTGTTGCCGAACCAGCCGTCATCAAGCAGAAACATGTCAACCCCAAGCTCTTTCGCCTCGCCGATAAGCCCGATAAGCTTATCCTCGTCAAAGTCGAAATAAGTGGCTTCCCAGTTGTTGAGCAGAGTCATCCGGCTCTCATCACCCTTGTGCACCTGATATTTGCGCGCCCAGTCATGAAACTGACGGCTCGCCTGACCACGACCCTTGTCGCTGAGTGTGAATATGAACTCGGGAGTGGTGAAAGTCTCTCCCTTCGCCATAACACGCTGCGAACCATAGGGATTGATTCCCGAGATAACACGAAGACGGCCGTCATTGTCAACCTCGAACGTAAAACGGAAATTACCCGTCCATCCGAGTGTTCCCACAAGCACATCGCCCGAATCCTCTCCCGCCGGTTCACCGAGCGAAAGCTGGAAAAAAGGCGACACAAACATATTGGGGCGAGCGCCGAGCTTTGTGTCTATAACCTTCTTGCCGAACGACAAAGGCAGTTCCGTGGCGTTGACCTCATCGGCCCAGTCGCCGTTGAACTGAGTCAGATAATATGCCGGAGCGTTGAAGTGAAGCATCGACGAGGCATACTTCTCCATCTCCACAGGCTTCTTCTCCCCGTTGGTTATCTCAGTCCAGCTCTTTACAATATCCACATCGGGATAAGTCACATAAAACAGGTTCACATTATCGCCATACACCTCATCGCTTAGTCTAACCGTTGTCAGCGTCGAGCCGTCGGCCTGTGTCTCACTGTTGTGACCCGCATATTTCAGCAGAGTCGACTGGTTTCCGTCAGCGTGATTTATATGCAGCGCAGGCTCGAAATAGTCCTCCATACCGTGAGTTATATAAGCCTCGGCGCCACAACGGGTCTTGGCATACTCGTCATCATTGGCAAGACGCTTGCCGAGATACTGCTGATACACCCGGCCGTTATCGGCCGCTTTCAGCACCAGCGCAGTGTTCGGGGTCGTGATCGGAATAGTCACCTCGGCCCATCCGGTCAGGCCGGCAAGCCCCGCTCCAAGAAAAGAAATGATAATGCGGTTTGATTTCATCGTTTATCTGGTAAGTAACTGGTCAAAATCATTCGTAATTTTATTCCATCACTTGTCGGTGGCGAAAGGCGCCACCGGAAGCCCCGTCGGGCCATAAAGATTGCCACCAGGATAATCAGCCCAGTTGTAGCGTGCAACCGACGGCCTCTCTATCAGAGGCGACGACAGCTCGATCGTGTCATCACCCTTCATCACCGACTTCGCATAGGCGAACTTCCCTTTCCCGTCGCCGATTATAAATCCGGTTGCAACACCCGAAGCGCTGTGAAGAGGCCCGTCGAACTTCAGCACCATCTTGTCGCCGCGCGATTCCGACCTTACACACCGCGGCGCGGCATAAACAACATCCCTCTTCCCATAATCGCGGTTTAGAGCTATCAGACCCAGACGGCGCGCCACCTCCTGCTTGTCAACAGGGTGTATATCCTCCGGATGGCCAAGGTCTATGGCCACAGCCATCGCCGTGTTAGGCAGGCAAAGAGCCTTTGACTGCGCATTTCTCAGCGCCGCCCACTCCGAGTCAGGCTGCACATTCTGCGGACGTAGCCAGCCGGCAAGCTGCACGAAATAAAACGGCATCTCGTCATTGCCGTAAAGCGAGCGCCAGTTGTTGATCAACGCCTGGAACAACGGCTCATACTGACTGTCGCGCCCAACATTGGCACACCCCTGATACCATAGCACACCCTTGACCGGCATCACGCTTATCGGATGAATCATCGCGTTATAAAGCGTTGTCGGATACTGCGATGTCTGCGGGCTGGCCGGTTTGGCCGGAAGCTGCTTCAGATCGCCCGCAATCTTATAGCTCCATTCCCCGGCAAGAGGATAGCTCTTCCCTCCGGTCACAACAGCCATCTCCGATGCATCACCGTAGATTCCGCCTCCGCCGTCGAAGTCGATAACCCTCACCGAAATTACATTCTTTCCACCCTTCACCAGATTTCCCGGCACCTCATAGCTGCGGCTGGCAGCATAATTGTCGAAACCGCCCACACGCGTGCCGTTGAAATACGTATCATCCATATTGTCGATTTTCGCCAGATTCAGACGAAGCGGCATCCCCGCGGCCTCGGCAGGCAGCTCAACCTCGCGCTGCAACCACACAACACCGTCAAAACCGGGCAGAACCGACTTCTCCCACTCCCCCGGAACAGGCATCTTTTCCCATCCGGCCTGCATCTCCGACCTGTCGAAATCAAGATCTATCGCCGTGACACGCTCAGTCCACTCGTCAGCGCGACGCTGCGACACCGCAAAAAGCTCTTCGCGCGAGAATCCGCTCTTTTTCAAATCGTCAAGAGCACCTTCAAAACCATCTATCCCCACAAGCGCCTCATATCCTGTCCACGCCTCGGCGGGAGTGCCACCCCACGTCGAATCGATCACACCGACAGGCACACCAAGCTCCTGCTGCATCTGAAGGGCAAACAGATAGGCAATGGCCGAAAAATCCATCGTAGCCGGACTCGCCTCTACCCATCCCCCCATATTCACCTCGGCATCATCCTGAGGAGTATAAGCCAGATTTTTCTTCACCTGAAGCAACCTTATGTCGGGATGCTGCGATCTCGCAACAACCTCGTCGGCATTCATCACCGCACTCCACCCCTTCACCGGAAACTCCATGTTCGACTGGCCAGAGCAGAGCCACACCTCACCCGACAGCACGTTCGACAGCACCACATCGCCATCCTTTGACCCGTCAGAAACAATAACCGTGAACGGCCCTCCAGCCTCAGGTGTAGGAACCTCGATCCTGAACCGCCCATCCTTGTCAGCCTTCCCCGACACCTTCACCCCGTCTCCCCAGTCGGTTTTCACAGTAACCGTGCTACCCGGACGGGCATTGCCGGGAACAGTCAGCACCGCATTACGCTGAACTATCATGTTGTCCGTAAAAAACTGAGGCAACAAAACCTTGCCACACACACTCAACCCTGCCGCAACAATAGTCAGCAAAGCCACTGCTCTTTTCATAATCTTATTATTAGTTATTAGGTTAAAATAATCAACACACTCGTAATTTGATTCCGGCTGCAAACATACAACACAATCCGACCGCATCAAGCCTTAAATATCCAGATTAACCTTATTTAACCTACCAATCAGATTCACAGATCCACATCCATGCTGTCAACCCCTTGGGCCGACCACACCCCGTAGCCGCCCGCAACATTTCCGGGCAACGAGCCGGGAGCACCCACAAACACCGACCCCTCCACAAGCGACGCATTGTCCCACGCCCGCCAGAAGGCGAAAACATCAGCGCTCACCCTCTCAAGCCTGACAATAACCCTCTCGCCGGCCAAAAACATTCCGTTGTCATCGGCGTCACCCAAAAGCCTTCTCCCCTTGTAGACAGGCATTTCCACAATCTTTCCACCCTCAGTCACAGCGATAGCGCCCGGCATGCTCGGATAAAACCGGCTGTCACGCCCCGAAACCCGCGTCGACACATGGTAGTAGGCCGGGCAGTCGTCCGGACTCCTGAACACCAGCGTCAGATTCCGCCCCTCCTCGCTTCCGGCCACGCGCTCCACCCTCACCTCGTCGATCGCCGTGGGTTCAGGCATCCTTACCGTCGAACAAACCGACATACCGTCCCAGTCAGCCTTGAGCGTATAGCTTTTCCCCGCCACCCCTTTCATGTCGAAACTGTAATAGGAAAACGGCGGAAACACCCCGTTCTTCGGGCCGCCGGTCAGAATCACCTCCTCATCACCGTCAGAAACCCTCACCACACCCCATCTCACCACATTTCCGCTCAACGATCCGCCCGCCTCGTCGGCAGCCGCCGAAAGCGTCAGATACACTTCCGGATAACCACCGCTGTCAATCCTCCCCTCTACCACAAGCCTCCGTTCCGACGGCGGCTCCGTCCCGTTGTCGCAACCCGCCAGAGAGCCGCAGACGCCAACCGCCACGACCCATGACAGACAACCGCACACACCACGGCCAGACACTGAATTATTGCTCGTTTTCACTCCTTCAAGTATTTATATCCAAAATTAGTGATTATTTTCGTAAATTTGCACCTCAAAACAACACATTCCCCTACCGAAAAAATGCTGTTCGAAGAATTAGATATAAGCGACGAGCTCCTTGATGCTCTCGACGACATGCACATCACCACCTGCACCCCCATCCAGGAAAAAGCCATCCCCCTCGCCCTCCAGGGGCGCGACCTCATAGCCGTGGCGCAGACCGGAACCGGAAAAACCGCCGCCTACCTCCTCCCCGTCATCGACCTTATAACCTACGGCGACTATCCTCAAGACGCTATCAACTGCATCGTCATGGCCCCCACACGCGAGCTCGCACAGCAGATCGACAGGCAGATGGAAGGGTTCGGCTACTACATGCCCGTGAGCAGCATCGCCGTCTATGGCGGAGGAACCGGAGAGGAATTCGGCCGCCAGCAGCGCGGACTCAAAAATGGTGCCGACATCGTGATAGCCACACCGGGGCGTCTGCTCGCCCATCTCGCCGGTGGAGCCGTCGACCTCTCGAAAGTCTCTTTCTTCATCCTCGACGAGGCCGACCGCATGCTCGACATGGGCTTCTACGACGACATAATGCAGATTGTACGCCATCTGCCCAAAGAGCGCCAGACACTGATGTTTTCGGCCACAATGCCGCCGAAAATCAAGAAACTCGCACGCGACATCCTAACCGATCCCGCCGAAGTGAAGATCGCCGTATCGCGTCCCGCCGAGAAAATCGAGCAGTCTGTGGCCCAGTGCGGAGAGGGGCAGAAACCCGCTCTGATGGAGCATCTTCTCAAAACACTGCGCTCGCAGCGGGTAATAGTCTTCGCCTCGTCGAAACTCAAAGTCAAGGATCTTGCGCGCACACTACGCCGCCGCCACATTCGGGTCGGCGAAATGCACTCCGACCTCGAGCAGAAACAGCGCGATGAAGTTATGCTCGACTTCAAGGCCAACCGCATCGACGTGCTCGTTGCCACCGACATCGTGGCCCGCGGAATCGACATCGAAGACATCTCGATGGTGGTAAACTACGACGTGCCCCGATGCGCCGAAGACTATGTTCACCGCATCGGGCGCACCGCACGCGCCAACGCCGGAGGCATAGCCGTGACTCTCGTAAGCCCCGCCGACCGTTCGCGATTCGCCCGCATAGAGTCATTTCTCAAAACCACACTCAACCGCCTCACACTCCCCGAAACCATCGCATCGGCAACACCCGCGGCCCAGCCGGCATCACGCCCCGCAAAAGCCGCAAACAACTCTCCGCGCCGCAAATCAAAACCTTCACAACACAAAAAAGCCACCGAAAGCCCCGCCGAAACCTCAGCCCGGCCAACAGACACCACACCGGCAACACCCGTAAACGAAAATTCCCCCAAACCCCGCAAACCCTCTGGCAAGCGCCGTTACCGCCGCAAGCCGCGCCCCGAAAACCCGGCCTGACACCACGGCGCTAAAACAACACCGTATAACTCAGCGAAGGCAGCCATCTGAGCAGCGAATTCACCTCGCGCCTCACATAGCGGCCGCTCTCCATATCGACAGTAAAGGTCGACATCTCCACATTCCGCTGCCCGTAAACATTCACCACCGACACATTAACCCGATGCGTCAGCTTCCCCGTGCGAAACTCATAGTCAGCCCCTAAATCCAGACGGTGATAAAGCGGCAGCCGTGCCGAATTCCGTGCCCCATACTCCATCATAAGCCTCTCTCCGATAAAATATACCGCCTTCACAGGGGTGTAAGGCCTCCCCGAAGCCACCTTCATCACACCGCTCACATTCCAGTGGCTGTCAATGCGCCATCCGGCACTCAGCGTGGCCGTATGCCTGAGCACTCCGGTAGCATCGAAACTTCCGCCCCCGTCAAACCGCCTCTTACCCACACAATAGCCATATGCCGCCGTCGCGCTCACTCCGTCGCGCTCGAATCTGGCCGACACCGACCCACCGGCATTATAGCCGCTCGTAACCCTCACATAATCCTCCGCGCGATAGTCGGCATCAACAATATCAAGCACAGCACCCAGATACTCCGGCTCGTCAGAAATCCGTTTGTAAAAACCGTCGGCATTCACACTCAGCCATTCCGCCACACGGTGCGACCACGCCACAGCCACATTGAGGCCACGCTCCACCGGAGCTTTGTCCGAAGGCCCGAGTTTGAAATTCGACGACATCCCCATCTCCGAAAACCCCACCTGATGCAGCCACTGGTGATAGCTCCCCGCATGCAGCGTCACATTTCCCCCGTCCCAGCCCAGCATCGCCGTAAACCGCGGATCCACCCACCGGCTTCTGTAACCGTCGGCCCCCGTCACCATCGCCCCCTCCAGGCCACCAGTCAGCCGCCAGCGCCTCCCTAACCTGATCACAGCCTCACCCCACACCTTGGCCGCAGTAACATTCACATCGCCCCCTTTTCTACCGCCGTCGTTGCCGAATCCGGTCATCTCAACACGCTGGGGAGTCACCGTGCAATGCCGCGCACCGTAACCCCATCTCACATCCACACGCTCCGCAACCCCGTCCATGCCGAAAACCCCTCTCATCCCCACCTCTGAAATCGCCGTCGGGGCCTTCAGCCTCACAGCGTTCATGTCAAGCACCAGATCGTTCGCGAAACGGCTTCCCCACACCCCCTGTTCCGTCCACAGTCGTTCGCCGTCATGCCGCCAGTCAGCCCCTCCGAGCAGATTGCTCCATCTCAGACCCGTAAGCAACGAAAAATCATGGTCGTCATAGTCAAGATGATCGCCGTTATAGTGAAACGTTCCCCTCACCCTGTCGGCATCGCTTATCTCGCCGGTCACAGCCACATCAAGATCACACAACCCGTAGCTTGCCCTCATGTGCCCGTCGTCAAGCATTCCGCCGTAAAGGGCATCAAGATAGCTCACACGCCCCGACACAGCCGCCGACACCCGTTTCCCCACAGGCATCCTCAGATAGCCCGACGAGGCTA
>CAMWTV010000014.1 GCA_947177215.1 uncultured Muribaculaceae bacterium | reverse complement strand
CATGTGGCCCTGATCACATTACGGTTTTTCATAGCCCGCAGCGATATGTAGGGATGGTGCAGAAATGTTGCCCGCCAAAGGTTCAGCGCCATACACATCAGCCCGATAAGAGCGGCCATACGTATCTCTAAGGCATCCCACCAGTCATAGAAATTGCCGTAGACGCATATAAACGTGAAACACATCATGAAACCTGCCCATAGCACCGCGCCTATCCAGTCGATGCCCAGCAGGGGGATGAACATCGGGCCGCGCACTGGACGTACGAAAACAATGACCATCACCATCATAAACGCAAGCAATCCGGTCATTATCCACTGCATATACTCCCACTGCAGGTGAAAGGCGGTATATATCGTTGCAATTCCGCTCAACTGTATCACACTGTCGACCACAAGATAGACATAGCAGAAAAATACCGACATGTCGCGCACAGGAGTGAGCCAGAGCTGTATGGTCGAGTTGCAGGCAAGCGTGGCCTGCATCCTGAACCACCCTGCAACGAAGCAGGTCACAACAAGCACAGCCGCCGAATCGGTCGAGGCGCAGATCAGATTGGCAGCCAACAGAACGATGGCAGCAGCAAGCAGCTGAGTGCGGTTGGAGAAGCGGAATTTTATGCGGAACATAACGGCGAAATTGACCGCAAGCCCGATAAGCGACGCATAACCGGCCATCAGAATATCTTCCTGCATCAGGGCCGTAGTGCCCACCATGTCGGATGCCGCTGCCAGATATACCCCTCCTGAAAACTGGATTATCAGCACAAAGAATATGAACAGCCACGGTTTCAGTCTCCGCGGAACGAAATCAGGAACATCAGGGATGTCAAAAGGCCCCTGAGGTGCATGCCAGTCAGCCATATCAGTATCTCACCTCACATTCCACATTCATCCCGGCACGGAGCCGCTCCATGTCGGCGGCACTGTTGTTGCCGGTGAACTCGATTCTGACAGGCACCCGCTGACGCACCTTCACGAAATTTCCCGCCGAATTATCCTGAGGAAGCACCGACAGCGAGGCTCCGGTGGCCTTTGAGAGCGACACAACCTCGCCGCTGAAAACAACATCAGGCACAGCGTCGACCTTTATATCCACCTTGCTCCCCGGCTCGATATGGTGCAGCTGCGTCTCCTTGTAATTGGCCGCCACCCAGATATCGCCCGAGTCAACCACATCAAGCAGGGTCTGACCGGGCTGCACAAGCTGCCCCACCTGAATCTCTTTCCGCGATGCGAAACCGTCGCAGGGCGACACGATGACACAATATGACAGATTGAGCTCGGCAGTCTCGAGCTGTGCCTTGGCAAGCTCGATGCCGGCGTCGGTCTGGGATATGCGCTGACGGGTTTCTTCCACCACCGACGATGTTGCCGAACGCTGACGGGCCAGCATCTCATAACGGGCCTTTTTGGCCTCATAGTCGGTTTCAGCCGCATCAAACTGCTGCCTTGTCACCGCAGCCTGTGCAAGCAGCTTCTTATAGCGCTCGTAATCGGCACGGGCCATATCCATTACCACTTTGGCCTCGGCTATCGAAGCCTCGGTCACAGCCACATTCGCCGATGCCACCCCTACGCTTCGGTCAGCCACCTCACGTCCGGCCAGAGCGTTCTGATAGCCTGCGTGGGCACGTGCCACCTGAAGCCTCATGTCGGCATCATCGATTATAACAAGTGTGTCACCTTTTCTCACAGGCTCATACTCCTTGAACCTGATCTCTTTGATATATCCCTGCACACGGCTGTTGACCGGCACTATCTGCTGTCTGATCTGGGCATTGTCGGTAAATTCCACATTACCAAGATGCAGGAATTTGCTGCCAGTCCATATCGCGGCTCCGGCTATTACAACGATCGTTACAATATATGAGATGATTTTTTTGCTGCGGTGGTTCATATCTTTCCTGAAGTGAATAGTAGTTTGTAATAATAGTAGATTATGTTGATCCGGGCATTCACAAGCTGCTGCTCGGCATCGAGTTTTGAATTTGCGGCATCGAGCATGTCGGTTATCAGAGCCATGTCGGCCGAATAGCGTGTAGCGGTGGTGTGATAATTCCGTTCGGCAAGCTCAACACCTTTTATTCGGGTCTTAAGTTCTTCATACGCTTCCAGATAACGCACATGATCGGCCCTGACGGCAAGACTGACGTTCTCGCCTGCGGCGTCAAGCTGCTCGATGGCGTGAAGCGTGGCAACGCGGCTTTTCGCCAGCGACCGGTTGCTTTTGTAAAGCGACGATATATTGTAACTTACACCCACACCCACATACCAGTAGCTGAGATTGCGGTTTATCGGAGGCACCTCAACCAGAATCGGCCCGTCGATAGTCCACGCCGCCTGAATTCCGATTTTCGGAAGTCTCTCGCTCCTGACAAGCGATTCGGCCTTACGGCTGATGTCGACACCGCAGCGCGCGAGCCTCAGCGACGGGGCGTTTTCAACCGCCTCGCTCTGCCACCAGCTCTCTCCGTTTGCCGGAAGCGCCCGTGCAAGAATCGTAGTGTCGGGCACAACCACCGTCTCGTCAGGCAGCCCGGCTGTGACCACCAGATTCCGGTTAAGGATGTCAAGTGTATTGCTGATTTTCACAAGCTGAAGCTCCAGGTTCGACAGCAGCAGTTCATAGCGTGTTATGTCGTTCTGCAACGCCACCCCCTGTTCATAACGGGCTTTCATCTCGTCAAGCACTTTGCGTGCCTGCCCGATGTTGTTCTCGACAACCGAGCGCAGATTGCTGTATTTGTAGATATCCAGATAAAATCCGGCGAGACTGAAACGGATATTGTCGCGCTGCAGCTCGGTTGCATATCGCGCCACTGTAGATTTCAGTCCGGCCATATCAATGGCATTCGTCACGGCGCCACCTGTGTATAACGGCTGTGTCAGGCTTACGGAAAGGCCATTGCCGAAATGTGGAATCGGAGCCTTCTGATAATCGGTAAAATCTCTCTTGGTTATAAATCCGTCGCCTATATAACTGAGCGACAGCGACGCGCTTATATCCGGAAGGCGTCCGCTTTTGGCAACTGAGATCTCTCGCCGGGCCTCCTCCTCGGCGGTAAACAACGGCCGGAGCTGCGCGCTGCCCGTCTCGGCGGCCTCGAACAGGTCTTCTATTGTCATGACCCGCTCTGACTGCCCTGCGGCACGCACTCCGCCGCTCAACAAGGTCGCGGCAAGCAACCCTGTGAGCAATCGGTGATTGTTCATAAGGGAATTTATTGGCTAAAATGTGATTCGGTTTATTCTGCGGCCCTGACGCAAACGCAAACTCAAACGCACGTCAGGCCTTGACAAAGCCGCCCATGCCTCCCGGCCGGCAGCCTATCTTGGCACACATGCAACAGGCGCTGTGCTTTTCCAGTTTTCAAGAAAACCCCAGTTCATCACAACCGGAGCGGAGTCAAATGCTGATAATGATATAAAATCCATCTACAAGGCAACTCTTTGTGAATTGCACTGCAAAGTTACGAAATTTTTTCCGGATTCCGGCCCTGACATATCTTTCACTCCTCATGTCAGAGGCGGATTCCGGCGCCGAGAAGCAGATTCTGAGGGTCTTTGAAATTGCCCAGACGATAACCGGTTGAAAGATATAGCCATCTGGTTACAAAGGTCTTGAGAGTAAGCGACTGATAGAAGCGCTTGTCGCCTGCCGGAGTTATGAAATCATAGCCTACACCGGCGTTTACAGAGAATATCGGCATGGTCAGTTCCACATGAGCCGACACTCCGACATGTATCTGTTTCTGAAACGGAGGCCTGTAAAACATGATGCCATCACCGGTGGTGCCCTCCACCCAATACGGTGCCAGACCGCCGCTTTCGTCCCATTGCATGTCAACCGCACCGCCCACCGCCACCATACGGCATAGTTTTCGCATCGGCGCCACCTGGATACCCGCCACTCCAAACCGCCCCGGACAAAGTTGCTGCCCGTTGCCGTCGACCTCAACGATTCGACGACGCCACGCCCCGAAAGCCGTGATATCATAAAACCATTCCCCCTTGTCGGCCTCCGCCTCCAGACCCACATCCGAAGCCTCGCAATCAGGCTGAGGATTCAGCACATATGCCAGCGACAGCGACACCCCGAGGGTGTTGACTCCGCCGTTTGGCAGCGATGTGTTGCCGTTGGAGAAATGTGTGGCCCCGGCACCAAACGCTATCCGCCATCGCTCCGACAGCGTATAATCAAGCCTGAGACCAAGATACATCCTTGCTGTTACCGATGTGCTTACCGACGCATTTGTCGGCGCTGTCTCCTTATCGTAATGCTTCCAGCCGAAAGCCGCACCGAACTGCCATTCATATCCCAGACAAATATTGCGACTGAAACGCACAATCGGAGCACCCTGAAAAACATAGGCCGACAACGGGGCGCCCAACAGGCTATTCGCACCCGGAAACGAACAGCTCTCGATACCCACACCCTGATACAGCCCACGGAACAGCATCCCCTCGCGGGTGGCCGGATTAAAGCTGAACCCCGCACGCAACATCCCCGTGAAATCACTGCCGATCTGACGCCGCAACGGATTGCCACCTTTCAGAAAGGTGTTTGTTGCGGGCACATATGCCCCGCCACCTCCGGCCTCAACCTGCCATTGTGGTGACCGCCCCGGCCCCGACACCGCCGGCTGCGGTTTCACAGGCAATGCTCCTGCAAGCAATGCCGCCACACAGACCGCGATTCTCAATATCAGTTTCATCTCATTGTCACAAGTTTATATCCGATTGGTTGCGCAACCGAGCAAGTGCCATTCGTCAGCAGGCCTATGCCGGATTCAGGCAACGACAGTTCTGCCATATATTCTACCCAGCACACGGCATAGGTCACCGAAATTGTCACTGTTACCGTTGAATTGGCCGGCACATCGACCTCCACAGCCTCATCGCGGTTTACCGATGCCGGCGAAAACGTTTCCTCCATGCCAAGGGTTATTCCCAGACTGTTTCCGTTGTCAAACTCCCAGCGGCCGCCATCGAAAACGGGCACCTGACACACCCCCTCTATTCCTACCGACCACATATCGTCCGACTTGTATGAAACCTTCGACTCGGCATCTCTCATCGGGTAATAAGTAATGCGCTGCGGTCTGCCACCAGCGTTTGTAAACCGCTCTGTAAAGCTTTTCACCTTGGTGGCCGTTGTGACATTACCGGAAAAATAGATCATATTTTTCAGCTGCATAGGCTCTCCGGGAAGCACCGTCACAGTAACCGACTGACAGAATGAACCGTAATCAAGAATGAGAATCACATCCAGATCACAACTGTATGTATTGTCGACCGCCACAAAAGTCAGCCGGTTACCTTTTAAAAAAACTTCTATCAGAAACCTCGGTGAAGAATACCTGATAATCGAAACCTCGCTCATCGGAGCCTCATAGGCCAGCTCATTGCCGTCGGCATCGAAATATTCCGTGTGAGTGTCATAATCAAACTCACAGTCAAGCCTCACACCTGTCAGTTGATTGCGGTCGACATAAACCGTATGGTTCCCGCCGTTGCCGGCTACCGTTACCGATGGCTCCAATGCCGGCAGATCGCTGATGAAAATCCCGTTATTGCATCCGCCGGCCACCACACCGGCCAGCCCAATGGCAAGAATCCGCACCCATTTAATCAAACTCATGACCTTACACCTCGCATATCAGTTCGGGATAGACACCATTTTTCCTGCCAATACGCAACGAACACGATTTATACTGCAACTGGTGGGCAATCCATATCCCGTCGGTAATCGGCGCGAAAAGCAGTGCACGTGCCATAAAATCGATCATATCAACATAACTGAAAAGGTATTTTCCTATAAAATGATATGACTGTCCGCTTGAAAGAATATAGCCTGGCTTACCCAGAAGACCACACACCTCTCTGACTACATCAGTATTGGCCTGACGGCATGGAATATGGAAATCGAGCATAGGAATATGCCTCACTCCACCCTTGACAAGCACGACCTCAGAATTCAAGGCTATACGCTCTTCACTTGCGGAAAGAGCTACTATGCAGTCAACATCATCCACTGCGACATCAGCCACATAATGAATGGCGTTGTGTGCCAACGAAGCTGTCAGACAGTGTTCTGACCATTGCGGATTATCCATACATCCAATCATCACACCATGCCAAAACGGCACGTTATACTCCTTGCGCAATTTAAGTGCCTGCTCATAGACACACTCGTCATCTGGCGTCCAGACATCCGACATATCACGTCTAACATCTTTCTGCCCCTCAAACTTTATCAATCTTATACGGGCGATCTCATTATTAAGCCCGATTATCTCTTTCACTACATCAGTCGTAACCATCACCTCAGGTAATTTGAATTTGGACGAAGAGCCTGGTCAACACCACGGAATAACCCCTCCCCAAGATTTGCCGACCCACGGTTCTTATGCTCAGAAAGTCTCAAGTCTCCGATCCCATATAGTTTTATTTTACCATCTATGTTTTTTCCACCTGATACAACCACTGCCAAGATCTTCTCCTTCTTCTCTTTATGACTCTTCATACATCTTGCATTCCCTTTTATCACAACCATTCCCAGGCCTTCGATATCCTCCACTATCACCGGAGTCATAAGTGATTTCTTGCCATTGAGTATCAGGTTGGCCGGCATGTATTCATTGACATCGGCCTCTGAATAAAGATACTGTATATGGCGAAGTTCTTTGTATTTCAAACTGCGTATGGTGTCTTTAAGAAATCGAAGTTCTGATAGTGACACTTCCCGCAACTCAAATTTGGCATCTGCATATTGCTCTACCTGTTTTAACCCTTTGAAAATTTCCTCTACGTCAGTTTTTTCCAATACTATTTTCCCTAACGCCATCCCGTCAGTAGTTCTCTCTTCAACGAGACGGTCGATAAGGAGTCGGATAAAACGGCTGTCAACCTGGTCGTTATAGACCTTGCCTTTAAATGCCATATCCTCGTCGCCGACTTTTTTCTCCTCAAATACGACACATTTGTAATATGACTCTGTCGCCAAAAAGAACCCTTCTATCAGTTTGCCGGGCTCGACCGCCTCCACACGACATCCCACACTCTCGGCAAGGCGTTTCTTTGCATTCTGCGACTCATCGTTTTCACCGACATACTCCTTGTCATAAAATACTCTGACTGATGTTCCCTGATTTATCCATGACACCAAAGTGGGAAACATAGGCCACACCCAATCGAAATTCCGGTCGGCCACAATAATTGACGTATAACTGTCATACGACCAGAATGCTACTTGATTATACATCTGTTCGCGGTCGGTCAGAATTCTGCGGGGAGTCACTGCATAGTTCATACTACCGTCCAACAACAGCTTGTCTACGTCACTGACAAATCTGCGCATCCCATATTTACCGGCATTTAGAAGTCTGTCAACTGTCGGAGGGTCAAGACGTGAGAAATCAGTGGCCGAAATATCACCTGTATCAATTGCCACCTCATTGACCTGATGCTTTCCGAAAGTTTCCTCTTCAACCCCGAATGTCTCATGCTGAAGATGGTCAGCGCCATAGATAATAGTATTGACTAAAGCATTCAAATAAGCAAACAGATTACCGGTGTCTGATTTCTTGAGATCTAGCTTGAATGAGATTGTCTGAAAATAGTTAGGCCTCTCCTTCGAGATAAAATCAGGCCGATTTGAGAGCATACCGCCGTCAACACAAAGCGATTTTTCTCCATTATCAGACTCGATTTCCATTGGCGTAAAATAAATAGGTATTGAACATGAAGAGGCCACCGCCTTGGCCACTGACATAAACGGAGTTGTCTCCCGACTCCACATACGGCACTTACGGTTATTAATATCGCTTGCGAATACATATAGCGGTAACTTCAGTTGTTTAAAATTCACATCATCTTGCGAAGTAAGCTCTTTCAGCCACCCGTTTAAGATGCGCCTTATATTATCCGAGTCATGAATTCCAAATCGGTATTGCAATGCCCTGATAGTATTTTTATAATTCTTAGCAATCTTACTATCAAGTAGTTCGTTAATTCCACATTGCTCCTGCCTCTTTGCCTTCCCAATGCATTTAAACCACCTGCAAGCACTTTTAAGCCTCAACAGAATGCCTGTAATCAGAACTATTAGCCAACTTGTTTTACGTTTTTCTACAACTGCCAGAGGAATATTCCTGAGTTCTTCGCTACGGGCTATTTTTTCCAGAAAATCGGGTGTGGCGCCCGCTGCTATGAGTGCCGCAAAAATTGCACCTGCCGAAGTTCCGGCAACCTCCGAAAAAGCAATCCCACAGTCTGTAGCCTCACGGAAAGCCCCGGCATATGCAATAGCACGGCATCCTCCTCCCTGAAACACACCAAGGCAGTTTGAAAACAGTGTCGCACAATCTATACGGTTACCAGATACACTCATAATTACTTACAATTACATTAAGAGATCCGACAGGCTGCGGACTGCCCTTCTCCACTCCACATGCCGGCATACTCCGCCGACTGCAAATATAACCATTTCTCCCGGTTCATCTGTTATAGTCAATAAGATTAATCCGATGCCGTCTTGACTTTTTATCATAAGTTTATCTATTCGCATAAGAAACCGGTCGCTCAAACGTGTCTGTAGGTCAAACCTTATTCTGTTAAAAACACAAAGAGTCCGGCTCCATACTGGACTCTTTGCGTTTTACAGGTGCTTATTTTCATGGGAGAAAACTGATATCTCCCCGCAGAGGTTTCTATGTTTACAGCTGGGTTGATGGATCGAGGTTTTCTTTCTCGATATCCTTGAAGTAGCGGTAGGTCTGCACTTTGAGTTCGCCGCAGGCTGCATCGTCGGCCACAATGATTGCCTTGGGGTGCATCTGCAGGGCAGAGATTGTCCACATCTGTGAGATGCCGCCTTCTACCCCGTGACGGAGCGCACGTGCCTTGTTGTGGCCATTTACCATAAGCATTACGCTTTTGGCATCCATCACAGTGCCCACACCTACTGTCAGCGCGGTTTTCGGCACGAGATCCACATTGTTGTCAAAGAAACGCGAATTGGCTATTATTGTGTCGGTTGTGAGTGTCTTCACACGGGTGCGCGATGTGAGCGACGAGCCGGGTTCGTTGAAGGCGATGTGCCCGTCGGGGCCTACCCCGCCCATAAATAGGTCAATGCCTCCGTAGGTTTTGATTTTAGCTTCAAAACGCTCACACTCGGCCATAAGATCAGGGGCGTTGCCGTTGAGGATATTCACATTCTCGCGGGGAATGTCGATATGGCTGAAAAAGTTGTTCCACATAAAGCTGTGATAGCTTTCAGGATGCTCTTCAGGAAGTCCGCAGTATTCGTCCATGTTAAATGTCACCACGTTGCGGAACGAAACTTTACCCTGTTTGTAAAGCTCGATAAGACGACGATACATGCCCAATGGGGAGCTTCCGGTGGGGCATCCGAGCACAAAGGGATGGTCGGCGGTAGGATTTGCCTCGTTTATGCGTGCTGCTACATAGTTTCCCGCCCACTCCGACAGGAGATCATAGGTTTCTTCAATAATTAATCTCATAGATCGGTATTATAGATTTTAAAATGACTTGGCTAAACAACCGGTCGAAATCATTTTAATATTTATCCGCGAAAAAGATTCAAGAATTTTACCGGAGAACTATTTAAACAATCAGACCTGTCAATATAAAATAATTTTTGAACAGTTACTTATAATATTTTTTTGCATCTCGGACGTTATAATAACGAGAACCGGCAGGTTTTCGGACGGATGCACATCAAGAGTGCAAATTTAACAATAATCCAAACAAAATCAAAGAGGCGACATGAAAACAAACCTGACTTCCCAGATAAAACTTGACCGTGTTGACCGCAGATATTACTCTCCACGCAACGAGCTTGAATTCGCGGCTCTGACACGCGAAGAAAAAATTTATACCCGCATATTCGAGTCGGTCGACGATGGCAGCGAGTATCTCGCCCGTCACATAGCCGAGGAGATCGA
This sequence comes from uncultured Muribaculaceae bacterium, assembly GCA_947177215.1. Classification (GTDB taxonomy): domain Bacteria; phylum Bacteroidota; class Bacteroidia; order Bacteroidales; family Muribaculaceae; genus UBA7173. Next base: position 11,998 of record CAMWTV010000014.1, on the reverse strand, counting down.
GAAATGTGTGGCTCTCAAAGGTGAATGTGTCATAGCTCTCGGGGCCGGGCGCTCAACCCATGCCGTCTACAGCAAACTGATAGCCATGTGCCACCGTGGGGAGGTTAGTTTCAAACATGTCATCGTGTTCAACATCAGCGAGTTTTTCCCCCTCACGCCTGACGGGCCGTCAACTCTGCGGCGGCTTAAAAACGTGTTGCTCGACCATATCGACATACCCCAGTTAAACATCCACTCGATCGATCCTGCCATAACCCGCGAGGACATGTATGACTACTGCAAGGAATATGAACGAAAGATAGCCGACTGCGGCGGAATCGACCTGACAGTGTGCGAGATCGGCCCGGGTGGATCGCTCGCTTTCAACGAGCCGGGCTCTCTGTCGACAAGCCTCTGCCGCCTTGTGCTGATCAACGCTGAAGTGCGACACAACGTGCAGGCGGCATACAAATGCGACAGCAGTCCGGCAACAGCCATCACACTCGGCATGGGCAATCTACTGGCCTCCAACCGCATAATGTGTATGGCATGGGGCGAGAACAGCGCCGAAGTGGTTGAGCAGGTAATCGAGGGACCTGTGACCGACAACATCCCGGCATCGTTTCTGCAGCTTCACAACCACGCCCGCATGGTGCTCGATCTTTCGGCTGCCGACAACCTTACCCGCATCTCGCATCCATGGAAAGTAACATCATGCGAGTGGACTCCCAAACTTATCAGACGTGCTATCGTGTGGCTTTGCAAGCAGACCGGGAAACCGATTCTCAAACTCACCGACAAAGATTATACCGACTGGGGACTCGGAGAACTTGTAGCGCTTTACGGATCAGCCTACAACGTAAATATAAAAGTATTCAACGAGCTTCAGCACACCATAACCGGATGGCCGGGAGGAAAGCCCGACGCCGATGACTCTTCACGTCCGGAGCGGGCGAAACCCTATCCGAAGCGGGTAATTGTATTCTCGCCTCATCCCGACGACGATGTAATTTCTATGGGAGGCACACTCAAGCGCCTTGTCGACCAGGGACATGAGGTGCACGTGGCCTATGAGACATCGGGCAACATAGCCGTAGGCGATGAAGACATGATGCGTTATTTCATGATGATGGACAAGATAGCGCCCGAATTCGGATTCGCCAATGAAGAATATCTGAAACTGAGTCTGGCTGTAAAAGAATTCGTCGGCTCGAAAAAATCGAGCAGCGACATGGACACCCCACAGATACGTGAGATAAAGACCATGATACGCCAGGCAGAAGCCGCAATAGCATGCAATTATATCGGAGTAAAGCCCGAAAACGTGCATTTCCTGAGATTGCCGTTCTACGAGACCGGCACAATAAGGAAAGGCGATCTGACCGAAAAAGATGTCGACATAGTAAAACAGCTGCTCGAGAAAGTCAGACCACACCAGATTTTCGTTGCCGGCGACCTTGCCGACCCGCACGGCACCCACCGCATATGCACCGATGCCGTTCTGGCCGCAGTCGACGAACTCAAAGGTGAGCCATGGCTGAAGGAATGCCGCATCTGGATGTATCGCGGAGCATGGGCCGAATGGGAAATAGACCATATCGAAATGGCAGTGCCCATATCGCCCGAGGAACTGCGGTTCAAACGCAACTCCATTCTGAAACATCAGAGCCAGATGGAAAACGCCCCGTTCCTGGGCAACGACGACCGTCTGTTCTGGCAACGCGCCGAAGAGCGTAACCGCGCTACAGCAAAGCTCTATGAAGAGCTTGGGCTGGCCTCGTATGAAGCCATGGAAGCATTTGTCGAATACCATCCCATCTGACATTGATAACAGACAGCGACACAGGCTCCGGAAATTCCGAAGCCTGTGTCGCTCTGTTTGTGTCATTTTACAAGCCCATATCAGCCCTCGGCATGCTCATAGATCTTGCCTTCGAGCAAAGCTGCCTGCTGCACACCGACTGCACGCCACACCGGCTCCCCGTTCTTGAAAAGGATCAGAGTAGGAACAGACTGCACGCGATAACGGGCGGCAAGCTCCGAATTGCTGTCAATATCGATTTTGATAACATTGGCCTTGTCACCGACATTCTGTTTCACCTGTTCAAGAATCGGAGACTGCATCTTGCAAGGGCCACACCAGGTTGCAAAAAAATCAACCAGAGTCGGTTTCGACTGGGAAATAATCTCGTTAAAATTGTTCATATCGTTAGTATTTTAATGTTTACGTCATGCCTGGCAAAAGCCATAAGGCATCGATTCTGAATCTACCCTTACAACATCCCCACACAGAGCTTGGTTTATTTTGGCGTGACAGTTTTTTATTGTAATTTTGTGTCGGAATGGCGTCGGAAGCCATGACAGATAAACAATTTTTATGGAGCAGATTAGCCTGAGAGGTATGGGAGTGGCTCTGGCCACACCGTTTTGTGAAGATTATTCGGTTGACTACAAAGCATTAGGGCGGCTGGTAGACTATCAGCTGGCCAACGGAGCCGATTATCTGGTTGTTCTTGCCACAACCTCCGAAGCCGTTACACTCAACTGCTCGGAACGCAATGATATAGCCCGCTTCGTAGCCGCCCGCGTAAACGGCCGCATTCCTCTGATAATGGGCATGAGCAACAACTGCACCCATGAACTCGCGCGCCATCTGAAAGAGGTAGACCTCACCGGCTACAGCGCCATCCTGTCAGTAGTGCCCTATTATAACAAACCCACTCAGGAAGGCATATATCGCCATTTCAAAGCCATCGCCGAAGCATCCCCTCTGCCTGTCGTGCTGTATAACGTGCCGTCACGCACCGGAAAAAACATGGAGGCAGCCACCACACTGCGCCTTGCCGAAGAATTCCCCGAAAAAATCATCGGAATAAAGGAAGCGTCGGGCGACATCGAGCAGATCACTGCCATCATCGCCGGAAAGCCCTCTGGCTTTCAGGTTGTCAGCGGCGACGATGCGCTGACACTCACCTTGATACGTATGGGTGCCGAAGGTGTCATCTCGGTTGTCGGAAACGCACTTCCGGGCGCCATGAGCCGCCTTGTCAAAGAAGCGCTCGCCGACGCCGGCTCAACCGAAGCCGACCAGATCAACGCATCGCTGCAGGCCCTTGACCGGGCACTGTTTGCCGAGTGCAATCCTGCCGGTCTGAAATGCCTGCTGTCGCAGATGGGCTTCTGCGCCGATGTTCTCCGCCTCCCTCTGGTTCCCGTTGGCGGCGTAACACGCACCGCCATCGCCGAAGGGCTGAAAATAGCGCTTGCATGCCCCTCTTCCGACCGGTGCGGCACACACAATTAAACACAATTAAAACATTTTGCAAAACATCTGATGAAACATCTGTTTTGCAAAATGCAAATTAATTACTAACTTTGCAACCGCAAAGCGGCGGAAACAACCCGCCACAGCATCGGTCCGGTAGCTCAGCTGGATAGAGCAACTGCCTTCTAAGCAGTCGGTCACGCGTTCGAATCGCGTCCGGATCACACAAAGGCCACTCTTCGAGTGGCCTTTGTGTGTATATATGTTTCCGGCAGGCTCAATGTTTCTTATGCCTGTCACATGGTGAAGGCGTTGAAGCCGCCATCGACAACGGCGACGGTGCCTGTTACAAACGCCGAGGCATCGGAAATGAGATATTGTATGGTGCCGCACAGCTCTTCGGGTCGTCCGAAGCGCTTGAACGGGGTCTGGCGTATGACATCGCGGCCACGCTCGGTAAGCGACCCGTCGGGATTTGTCAGCAGCGAACGGTTCTGATTGGTCAGGAAGAAGCCCGGGGCAATGGCATTCACACGGATACCCGGCGTAAATTTAGCCGCGATCTCATTGGCCATATACTGCGTGAAATTGGTTATTCCGGCTTTGGCGGCGGCATAACCCATTACCCGCGTGAGCGGACGGAACGCCGCCATCGACGAGAAGTTTACAATGGCTCCACATCCCGCCTCTACCATCGGCCGCAGAAAAACCTGTGTCGGAATCACGGTTCCGGTCAGATTCAACGACAGAACCTTCTGAAAGTCATCTACATTCACATCAAAGAAAGTTCCCGACGGCGGAATGGTAGCGCCCGGCATGTTGCCTCCGGCGGCATTAAGCAGCGCATCGACTTTTCCGTAACGGTCAAGTATTTCACGGCAGTTTTCTTCCACTACCCTGCTGTCCATTACATCGGTAACGAGAAATATAGCCTCGCCACCTTTCGAGGCGATTTCAGCAACAAGGCGGTCACCCTCCTCGCGCCTGCGCCCCATAAGCACAACTTTAGCGCCCTGAAGGGCCAGATATTCGCCTATACAGGCCCCCAGCACACCGGTGCCACCGGTTATCACCACCACCTTATCCTTTACTGAAAACAATTCATTCATCGCTTTTCTGTGTTTGATTCATTATTTATCGCGGCCATCATGCCCGAAACCATTCCAAGGGCAAGCATGCGGCCATGAAACGAATATCCCGCATTATATCCCATCTCTCCGTCGCCAAGCATAAGCGGAGCGTGGTCTACACGCATAGGCACTCCCGGGCGCTCACGCTCGAAGATACGCACAACCTCAACCAGTCTCGGGTCAAGATGCGAAGCCTCTTTGAAATCGCCTCCAGGCAACACATTGCAGATGCGGGCATGCACAAAGTGAGTGCGCGAGGCATATTTGCGAGCCAGACTCACCACATCGTTATGAGCGCCGGCACTCAGCGATCCGGCACAGAACGTCAGGCCGTTGTGCGGGTCAGGCACAGCTTCGAGAAATGCCTCGATATCGGCATCGCATGTCACTATACGGGGCAGCCCCAGAATCTGCAGAGGCGGATCATCGGGATGCACACACATGTTTATGTCATACTCCCTGCACACCGGCATTATAGCTTCAAGGAAATATTTCATATTGGCTCTAAGGGCATCGGCATCAATCCCTTTGTAAAGGTCGAGCAGCTCTCTGAATCTGGCCACAGGGTCAAGATCGTTCTCAGAGATGTTTCCGTTAACGAATCCCTGCGTTTTCACAATGATATTCTCTACCAGACGTCGCTCGGAGTCGGCATCCATCTTCTGCCTAAGCTCATCAACGCGCAACAGCGTGGCCTCATCATAATCGGCCTGCGCCCCTTCACGCTTTAGGATGAATATGTCGAAATAGGCGAATTCGGCACGGTTGAAATAGAGATTTGTCGTTCCGTCGGGATTGGGATAGTCAAGATCGGTGCGCGCCCAGTCGAGCACAGGCATGAAATTATAGCATACGGTTTTCACACCCGCTTTCCCAAGATTGGCCAGACTCTCGATATAATTGGCTATCAGGCGGTCGCGGTCATCACCGCCATATTTTATCGCTTCGCACACAGGCAGACTCTCTACCACCGACCACCGCAGCCCGTGGCTCTCGATGAAGAGTTTCATTTTCATAACCTCGTCATACGTCCACACATCTCCGTTGGCAATGTGATGGAGCGAGGTCACAATTCCCTCCACACCGATCTGACGCAACATGCCGAGGGTTATCCTGTCGTCAGGGCCGAACCATCTCCATGTTTTTTCCATATCCTAAAAATTTTATTAAGTAAGTTTCTTATTTTACCAACAGTTTCACCTGATCCACCACAACTCCGGGAGTCAGGGCCGTGATGGTTATGCTATGATTTTTTTTTCTTTTCACCGGAAACTTCACTGTGCGTATAGCCTGATTGCGGAGCACATTCTCCTTCCATTCCTCACTCCGGCCATAAGTCTCATAATCGACCGATACCGGCTTCAATCGGTCGAGCGCCACAGAAAACGACAGTTTGCCCCCCTCAACCGGATGGTTGGGCAAAAGCCTCACCTCGACAACAGCCGAGTCGGCGGCCACATCGGGAAACTCAAAAGCTACCGCATCACCTTTATTCACAGCAACAGCCCCCCCTTCATATCCCAGCCCCTCGCACAGGGTGAACACGCCTTTTCCGTCAGAACCGTTCCATTGGTGCAGCCACTCCACATCACCGGCCATGTCGTCAGAGGCCGTTTCACGGTCTACAGGCTCAAAAACCGGCAGTCTGCGCGGCTGATGATCCATCATACGGTGCCATTTGCCGTTGTTGTCTATTCCGATATTATAAATACGCGTCAGAGTCAGTATGCTGTCATAGGCCTCGTCGCTCTTCTGCCAGGTCGATCGGCCATGACGCGCCAGCTGGGCGTGAATCAGTTTGCGGTTCATCTGGTCGGCCGCCTGAACGGGATATTTCACAAGCTGAAAAAAAGCGTCTTTCCTCGCGGCCGGCATTTTCTTATCTACAGCCTCGACCGCATCCGACAAAGCCTCATAACAGCCCATACGCCTCGTCAGCGAATCCTCGCTCCACGGCAGATCGCGCACAAAACGGTAATAGGGGTTGAAATATTCCTCCATGCGGGTGTTGCCCATAAACTCGGGTTTCCTTACATAAGCCAGTCTGTAAGATTCGGTCATCACATCGGTGAGCGTGGCGGCATTGTCAGCGCCGAATTCACGCGCGAGGAAATCTGTCATATGCCCCCTCACGCCGCGTGCCCTCACGCTGTCTATATCCCACGCCATATCAAGAAACAGCTCCATCTGATATTCTGCCGGCTTGATATCGCCCACATTCAGAATCCACATCCTGTCGATGCCGCGGTCATAGGCCAGACCAAGCTGCTGGTGCATCAGCGCCGGGCTGAATGTTCCCAGCCATAGATAATCGTGCGGACGGCCCCAGTAAGACACATGATAATACACCCCGTTTCCACCCTTGCGGGCACGCTCTGTTTCAGTGGGGAAATGATGTATATAGCCGTAGTTGTCGTCACACCACATCAATGTCACATCGTCGGGCACCTCAAGGCCTGCGTCATATACGGCAAGCACCTCCTTGTAGGGGATGAACACCTGCGGCACACGGGTCACATCACCGTCGACATACTTCCCCAGCAGACCGCGCTGGTCGGTTATAGCGCGCGAAAGCACAGCCTTCTGCTCCTCTATGGTGTTGGCACCGTTCATCGGATCGTCGTGCACCCCGCGCATCCCCAGCGTATATATGATTTCCTGTCCGGCAACGTCCTTTACCCTCTCCTCCCAGAAACGGCACACATTGTCGCTGTTGGAAACATAGTCATACTCCCCTTTACCTCTCAGATGCCATTCGCCGAAAGTGTTCGACGCCATAGGCTCACAGTGAGAACCACCGATATACATGCCATATTTCTCAGCTACCTCCCGGTTCCCCTCGGTCAGGAAAAACGGCACCGTGCAGTTGTGCATCGCTGGCCAGAATGTGTTGGCCCTCAGGCGCAGCATAAGCTCGAAAATACGTGCATTGGTCTCAGGCCCGAGGCGCAGCTGATGGCTCGGAGCTTCCCATTTCTCATAATTGAACGTGCTCCACTGGGCAATTCCCCAGTCCTCGTCGTTGATAAAAATTCCACGATACTCAACGTCGGGCGCCTGTTCGTCAACATATCCCTCAGGCAATTCAAACCTTATCTTTTTCTCAGGTGTGACGTCGGCCCACCATTCCCACGGTGAAACGCCGAAAAGGCGTGAAAGCTGCATCACTCCGTAGGCCGCGCCATGACTGTCATGGCCGGTTATCTCAAGTCTGCCCGACGGAGCCACCTCAAGCCTGAACCCCTGCGGCCGGCTCACCTTCACACTGTCGATATGAATGGAGATCCGCCCCTCCGACGGCACAGTCTTCAACTCCCCACCGAACACCGCCGCCACATCGCGGCCAAGAAGTTCAACCGATGTCGGCAACACCTTGCGCGCACCCTCAGGAAGGCTTATGGTAAGATCAGAGTTTCTTTCGACAATAAAATTTTCCGCAGCCACATTACACCCGCAGCAGGCCATGACACAGGCGGCAGAAACAGACAGTAATTTTTTCATTCGGTATAGATATTAGCATTAGCCCCGTATAAGGCTATGCTGCAAAGTTACGAAATTTTCGGGAAGCCATATATGAAATCACCCCGCAGCCGAACAGAATCTCTCATGAAAATGTTAACCAGATACCGGCCTCATATAGGCCGGAACAAAAAACAACTCGTTTCAGCTTACTTAAACTCGCCATGACAGGTATTAACAGACGCGTGCGCGCATGCGCACTGGGTTCTATGACAGCGGCGCTGAATGCCGGCGCGGCTACAGCAGCGGCCGACATTGTTAAAGAGGCCGTTCCAAGCTCGCTCATTCCAAGCCACGATTTCGCCATGTGGATTCTCAGACTCATCCGCCGGCTGATGGATATGGTGGGCCTGAGCCATCAGGGGCATATCGAGGAAATTGTCTACACGGCCGTAGTCTTTGCCGTAGCCCTCGGAATAGGCTGGGTGTTCACCCGTATAGTTCTTTTTCTGGTCAGAAAAGTCATCAGGCTGCGCCACACCGACATGTCTCGCCAGCTCCTCGCCCAGAAAACAATCAAACGGTGCAGCCATTTCATCACCCCGCTTGTGCTTCTGTGCCTGTTGCCTGTAGCCTTCTCTTCCGACGACAAGACTCTTGACTGGATGATGAGAATAGTGGGAGTCTACACCCTTGTAACATTCGCCATGGCCATCTGCGCAGTGCTTGAGTTCATCTGGGACAGGTTCAACGAACGCGAGAACACCGACAAGCATCCGCTGAAAGGAATTCTGAATGTTGGCCGCGGACTGGTATGGATCATAATCGTGATAATCTCCGTGTCGGTGCTTATCGACAAATCGCCAATGTCGCTTCTGGCAGGTCTCGGAGCGTTCGCCGCTGCCCTGATGCTTATTTTCAAAGATTCCATTCTCGGTTTTGTGGCAGGCATCCAGCTATCAAACAACGACATGCTCAGGGTAGGCGACTGGATAGTCGTGCCCTCCACCATTGCCAACGGCATAGTCATGGATGTGACCCTCACAGTGGTGAAAGTGCAGAACTGGGACAACACCATGGTAATGCTGCCACCCTACACACTCGTCTCTACCTCCTTTCAGAACTACCGCAACATGTTCGATGTGGGCGCACGCTTCATTGATCACAACCTCTACATCGACCATTCGAGCATAGTGGCGGCAACACCCGAACTGATAGCATCGGTCTCTGAGAAATATCCTCTGGTCAAGGATTTCATCGACAAGGCCGCGACGGCAAAGAAAAACGCCAAGGGCAACCCGCTCTTCGCCCAGATCTACAACGACTCACACGGAATAAACGGAACCATCGACACAAACCTGGGCCTCTTCCGCGCCTATGCCTGCGCCTATCTGATTGCCCATCCGGCCATAAACTCCCAGACACAGGATATGCTTGTAAGCATGGATCCTCCACAGAGCTACGGAGTGGCACTCAACATAAACTGTTATTCCAACCAGACATCATGGGCACAGTTCGAGGCCGTAAAAGCCGAAGTTCTCGAACACCTCCACGCCGCAGCACCCGATTTCGGCCTGATACTCTTCAACAATCCCGACCGTAACTCATTCCAGATAACCGAAGTGCCTTCCGGCAAAGATGCCTGACCGGTCATGGCAGATTCAGAGATGCGACAAAGAAGCCGGATGGATAAGAACCGGATGGAAAACCACCACCTTCACCGAGCAGATTGTGCGCACCCAGATGGAAGTGCGAGTGTCGTTCAACAACGGCGATGCAACCTCCTACCGGGTGAAAATAATCTCTGAAATCAAAGGCAAAAACACCCCGGGCGCGCAAGGTTACACCAAATACGACCGCGTGCTTAACAGTTTCACACCACTCATTGACGAACTCCAGACCTCAGTAGCGAAAGGAAACAAGCAACAATAATTAACCCAACTGACACACATCACAATCATGAAAAAAATCACATTTCTTTTAGCATGCCTCATGTGCATGCTCATGCCATTGACCATCGCGGCCCAGAGCGACTATCAGATTCCCCAAAGCGTTCCCGCAAACAACGGCGAACTCGACTGGCTGATTTATAAAGACCGCAACGGCGAAGCCAAGATCGGCAAAAAAGAGGTTACGCTCAAATCGCTGAAAAAAACTCGCTTCGGACTATCATATCCCTGCACAACCTATGCCAAGATACCCATCAACATGCAGGGCGACTTTTACATCTCGGCAACCTTTAAACCTTCAAAGATAGATATCGACCATCCTTTTGGATTCGTTTTCAACAACGTAGGCACAACTCAAGTCCACGTCATCATGTTCGACGGCCAGTTCTGCACCTATCCGGTCAATGAACGGGTAAGATACAAAAACATAAAATCCAAAAACGGAACCTACAAAGTATCGATCGAGCGTAGAAACGGCGGCGACTTCATAGTCTCGCTCAACGGGCTTGAAGTGTGCACAATGCCTGCGTATCTCGCACAGATGTTCAACTCGCCCTGTGTGGGAGCCTACGAGGTCAACAAAGGAGAAATAAAGATTCTTGAAGTCTCTTACGAGCAGTGGGCCGCACCTGCCGAGGCTGACTATTAACCCGAAATCACAGCATCTGCAATGAAAAATTTATTTTGGCGCGTATTGGCCATTTCATCCATTGTTATCTGTGCCTTTGCCACAAGCAGCTGCGGCACAGACGAATCCGATGAGCCGTCAGGCAGCGGTTCATCAAATGTCAAAGTCGAGGTTACAAGCATATCAATCGGGTCAAAAGACAAGCTTGGAAGATACTCCGTAAAAATCTCGGTCAAGGCATCAAAGCTTGCCTCGGGCGAATCGGTAAAAACAATCGGAGCCAAATGGGGCACGGTGAAAGCAAAACCAAGCTTGAGAGACTCAAGAAGCGGCGCCACTTCCGCCTCGTTCTCAGCCGCATGGCACACAGGAACCAACTATTATGTCACCCCCTTTGTAAAGACAACCAAAACATCGTCAGAAGTCAGCGGCAACACGGTGAGTAAACGAACTCCCTGAACCATAGTCCACCGGCCAAGGCCATGTGTCAGATTTCAAGACCCTGACACATGGCCTTTTTCATGCCGTGAAAATTGCAGCTTTCTACTTCACCGCTTTTTTCGTACCTTTACGGAGTAAACCGGAATCAGAGTGCTGATCCACCAACTAAACGCATTTTTTATGAAAGACGATAACAGCCTCGGGCATGACGATGCCAGAGAACGCAAAAACAGCAGCTCCTCTCAGAAAAAGGGGAACAAAGGTGACCAGACAACGGCGGTGGCCGACAACGGCGAGCCTCGCATCAAGGTTGGAATAACCCACGGCGACTTCAACGGCATAGGCTACGAAGTTATTCTGAAAGCCCTCGACGACAACCGTATCCTCGAGCTCTGCACACCCATTGTTTACGGCAGCGCCAAAATAGCCGCCTACTACCGCAAAGGGCTTGAACTGCAAGGCTCGCAGTTAACCCAGATACAGGAGCCCTCGCAGGCCCGGCGCGACACCTGCAACATCATCAATGTGATCGGGCAAGAGGCCCACATAGAGCCGGGAAGTTCGACAACCGAAGCCGGACAAGCCGCATTTGCTGCTCTCGAGCGCGCCGTGGCCGATCTCCGTTCAGGCGCCATCGACGTGCTTGTAACCGCGCCCATAAACAAACACAACATTCAGAGCGATCTGTTCAACTTTCCCGGCCACACCGAATATCTCGAGACCTCGATAGGCGAAGGCGCCCGGTCGCTCATGATTCTCTGCAACGACCGCCTGCGTGTGGCGCTCGTTACAACACACACTCCTGTAGCCAAAGTGGCCGCAGAGATCACTCAGGAAAAAATTCTTGAAAAACTCGAGATTCTCGACCGGAGCCTGACGCAGGATTTCGGCATCGTGAAGCCCCGCATCGCCGTTCTCGCTCTCAACCCCCATGCCGGAGAAAACGGCCTGCTCGGCGAAGAGGAGCAAAACATCATCACACCGGCCATACAGCAGGCCTATGCAAAAAAAATAATGGCATTCGGCCCTTATGCAGCCGACGGATTTTTCGGCAACGGCCTTTATGCCAAATTCGACGGTGTGCTCGCCATGTATCACGACCAGGGCCTTGCACCGTTCAAGACACTCGCCATGGATTCAGGTGTGA
>CAMWTV010000013.1 GCA_947177215.1 uncultured Muribaculaceae bacterium | reverse complement strand
CACCCCCGCGGTCTGGGATATGAACAACGCCGGCGGCAGCGTCAAGACTCCTGACATTGCAAAATCGAACGAAGGTGGCCGCGGTGTGTTCCGCAAGACCAACGCAACCGAATACGGTTACGGACAGCAGATCGAGCTCGAGGCAGGCACATATCGTTTCGGCGTGCAGAGCTTCTTCCGCATGGCCAACGGCAACGAGTCGAACAAATGGGTAGGCGTAAAAGGTGAACACATGATCCACGAAACCGCCAGCGCATACGACGTGCATGTAAACGGCGAGGAGAACGCCGACAAATGGCCCTACATCTACGTTACCGACGGCTGGGATCTCGCCGAAGATGAAGTGACTCCCATCAAACCTTATGACGAGGACGGCGCCACCTACGGCAATCCCAACGCTTTCTTCAACCGCACCAACATCAAATGTATCTTCGACGAGAAACTTGATGTATATCCCGACAACGAACCCGCTACCAACGAGGCTAACGAAGACGGTTTCGGCTGGTGTGACTCAGGTTTCGACTACCAGGCCGCTCACTGCTTCGTGACCAACCCCGACCTCTATCGCAACTATGTAGAGTTCGAACTGACCGCCCCCACCAAAGTATGGGTCGGCATGATGCTTGTAAAACGCCCCGATGCAGCCAGCATCGACGGCGACACTGCCAACAATCACTACTGGCACCCCTTCCGCGATTTCACACTCGAGAAACTCGAAGGTGGCGCAGGTGTTGAGAATGTTGCAGCCGACCTTGAAAACGCCAACGCACCTGTTGAATACTACAACCTCCAGGGTGTTCGCGTTGCAAATCCTGAAAACGGTATCTTCATCGTTAAGCAGGGCAACAAGGCCAGCAAGCAGGTTATCCGCTAATTATCTTGTCTGCAAATATGCGCGCGCCGCAAGGCGCGCCACCAAACAGCCCCGGGGCCTTGACGGCTCCGGGGCTGCTCTGTATGTCTGGTTAAAATGAGGATCAGTACATTGGTGTGAAGGGGTCGGCGCGGTGGAGATATTTGTTGGCACAGCCCACAATCGAGGTTTCTTTCGAGGTGTCGAGTTTCAGAACAGGTGCGCCCTCGTAGAGGTCGAGGCGCGTGAGATCGATGTAGTAGATGCCCGGATTAGTAACGATGTCGAAATAGTAACGGCGGTCGCGCAGATCGGCATAAGAGCGCCATTGAGTCGACGACAGGTTGGGCTCGCCTTCGATCATGTAGGTGTATGGCACGCTGACATCGGCCATTATGCTCCGAACAATCGACAATCCGAGATCGGCCTCGGCCACAGGCTTAACCTGATGGGCGAAGAAGTTGGCACGCACACAGCGGCTCGGACTTGAGACTGTGCCGGGCAGCATGTTTTTGCCGCCAATGCCCTCCCAGTAGTCGATTATGGCTTTCATGGCGGGCCACTGTGGGTCGTTTGTCATGGCGCGGTAGTCGCCCATGTCGTAGACACGCACTTTCCCGTGGTCGAACTCAAGAATGGCCGAGCGGCCGGATGTGTCGGTAATGCCCCAGTGGAGGGTTGAAACCGTTCCGCCGTCGAATGTGGCTCCGCCGATGGTGAAGTTATGCTCGTTGAGCACATCGATTACCTGCTGCGTGGTGGCGTTGAGATCGAGCAGCCAGGCGATGAACACTGACAGCGACATGGGTGGACGGCCCTGCGTGTCGGCATCGTTATAGACTGTGCCCTTGCAGAAGAGGCCGTTGATAACAAGCCCCATCTCGTTCATCCCTTCGGTTATTCCGCCGTCGTAGCCCACGGCATAAACGGCGCCGTATTTCGATGTCCACCTTACGGCACCTGGCTGGTCGGAACCTACTTTGGACATGCCGCGCGGATAGACATAGAGGTTGGTTGGAATGGGGGTTTTCCAGTCGAGCGACCGGCCGACGATCATGAGTGAGTCGAGCCCCTTGTAAAGCACCCTTGAACATGCGCCGCATTCGGCCGGCGCGATGACCGCGGCAGCCAGAACCGTTGCTACCGCCGCAATTTTTGCAAATATTCTTCTCATAAACAGCAGATGAAAGTTAAACCGAAAAGCGGCTGCAAAGGAGAGACCGGCAGAAACCGTGTCAGGGATGATTGCAGTCCGGTTGCAGCCAAAGAGCTATCTGTTATGAGAATAACGTGGGGAGCGGAAATGAGGTTCAGGTATATAACAAAAAAAGAGCCGATAAAATCAGCTCTTTTTTGTTGCCTTGGAGGGATTCGAACCCCCGCAGGCGGAACCAGAATCCGACGTGCTACCATTACACCACAAGGCATTGTGCATCGAAGGAACTCAGTGGGGTTGTCTTCCTTCAACGGGTGCAAAGTTATGCAGTTTTTTTGAACTGTGCAAGAATCCGCGCGATTTTTTTGAGCGAAATCTGAAAAATAGGGATTTTTAAGGTTTGGCGACGGGGCTTGATTGTTGCAAGCAACCGTTCAAAATTATTTTATACAGCCCGATCTGATTATTTTCAATATTCCTCCGGCAAAATTTTTGAATCTTTTCTCGGATAAATTTTAAAATAATTTCGGCCAGTTACCTATCTTTGCAGAAATAGAGACCTCACACGATAATCAATGGCACACGCCGGCATTAAGGTGCATCGGGTTTCAATTAGCCCAAATAAACTACACAAACAGATCACACATGAGAAAGAAGGTAATGGCATGGAAAACAGCAAAGCGGGTTGTAATGGCCGCAGTGGCTACGATGGCCCTGGCGGGAATGACTGCCTGCGGATTCGACGATGAGGATGAACCGGAACCGACACCAGATGATGACAATGAGATTGTTGACGGTGAACAACCCGGAACCGACGGTGATGTGACGGTAAGCACGCATGAGGTGATGTTTGGCTATGAGGGGGGAACTGAAAGTGTTGCCATCAGGACTGACATCGAACTGTTTCTTGAGAAACCGGCAAACGGCACAGACACGGATGCCGACAGCACTCTGAATGTGGTGCCGGACATCGGTGTGACAGAAGATTACCTGTCGAATGATTTCTATGCCGACAACGGAAGGGAAATGAGATTCAGAGCGGAACTGGCCGACACGGCGCTTGTGATAAGCGTTGACCGTGCCATGAGCCGCATTCCGAAGACCGAGACTCTGACGCTATATAACAGCGGTGGCAGAGCTGAAGTTCTGGTGAAGATAATCCAGGAGGGTAACCCGCATATAGATGCCGAGCTGAGCCAGACAGGAAGGGCTCTGGTAAACAGCGCAATGGGAATGACATGCGACATGCTGCTGTCGATGAGACGGTTTGAATCGGGATATGTTAAAGACCCGAGCACACGCCTGACCGCCGGCGACAGCGATATAAGCCGTCTTTATTCAGACTGCTGCCGGACAACCAATTCAGTTTACAGCCTCGGGGAAGCTCTCAATGAAGCCGGTATGAGAGAAGCTGCCATGTTTTTCGACCTGATAGCGGCGATAGGCAATGTTGAGACTGTTGACAAGTGGCATAATGTGGCGATGCCCGGGAGATGGGGTTCAGACATAATGAACCCGAAGCAACTGGCGGCTGACACTATTCTGCTTGCACAGCGCGACAAGCTGACGGAGATGATGATTCACTGCGAAACCGACGGCTGGGACGGCGGATATGCTGTGAGCGAGGAGATGGCTCTAATGGTGCCACGCCCGGCCATAATGTGTGCGATAGCTGATGTAGCCATGCTTTTGAAGGACTACAACTACGCCGAAAATATGCTTGAACAGACAACTAAGATGGGACGATGGGTCCTGAACTCGGGAGCATTTGACGACTTTTACAATACGGATGTGATTTTCGGCCTCGGAATCGGTCTCGGCGCAGAGAAACGGATGCCGGTCTACACCCTGTCGGATGTTTATCTCAGTCTGGCCGAATGCAAGGCTGTAAAGGGTGATATGGGGATGGCGGCAGACCTGATAAACCAGGTAAGACGAGCGAAAGGGCTTTATACGATCTACCCGGATGCCGATATGATGGCGATAATTGCAGAAACTCGTCAAGACCTCGGATTGCCGAGACAGCTGGCATTCATGAGACGCCACGGGCTTGGAGGATTTGAAAGCTGGCAATATTACTGGCCGATTCCTGAAACTGAGCTGGCAAAACTCAGCGGATGGACGCAGAATGCGGGCTATATGTCAAGATAAGGGCGCCGGAAACAACCACGTTATGGGAATATAAGACAAGGCCTTGTGTCAAGATGTTTAATTCTGACACAAGGCCTTGTTTATGAGGAGCGGCAGGGTAACCGCCGTGCTTGTCAAAGTGGTGAGAGAAGGCCGGTGAGCGAGTCGATGATGAATCCGCGCACGGTGATGTCGCGCGGCACAAGCGGATGGTTGCGCACAAGGTCGACTGTTTCGGCTATGGCGGCATGGGTGTCGTCGAAGCCATGAAGCCAGCTGTCGAGGTCGATGCCGCAGTGACGCATGAGTGAGATGTGTTCCTCGTCGATGCCACGTTCGCGCATGAGCCTGAGCATCTCGGCCGAATCCATCCCCTGCACGCCGCAGCCGGTGTGGCCTATTACCATTATCTCGTTTACGCCCAGCTCATAGATGGCAACGAGAAGAGAGCGCACTGTTGAATCGAATGGGTTGGTGATTGTTCCTCCGGCGTTCTTTATCATTTTAACATCGCCGTTTCTGATGCCGAGCGCAGCCGGCAGCAGATGTGTGAGACGTGTATCCATGCAGGTGACAATGGCTATGCGCTTGTCGGGATATTTGGAGGTCTCATACTGGAGGTATTGCTGTTTCTCCACAAACTCGCGGTTGTGTCGCAGAATTTCTTCGATCATATTGTAGTGAAGTTAAGGTTAATCAACTTTAGGTGCCCTGCGGAGAGAGGTGGGGGATAAAAATGAAAAGTGTGTTTCTTCACAGAAACACACCTCCCTCATAACCAAAATTCAAGTATATATGTTCTTTCTAATTTTCAGTTCCGAATTTGTATCATCTCAACAGTCAGAATGAATTCTGCCGGTTGATTGAATGCACAAAATTACACGTTTTGACACGGATTAGTGAAACCAAGAACGTTAAATGGTGTTAATCATGCACCATTTTAACCATCCTTTCAATAAGATTCGGCTTCGGAGGGGAAATCAACCGCCTTGACATCAGCAATATACTGTTTCAGAGCGTTGTCTATCGCCGACGACAGATCGGCATACTGACGGAGGAATTTAGGGCGGAAGCCCTTGTTCATGCCGAGCATATCCTGAAGCACAAGCACCTGGCCGTCGACATCGGGGCCGGCTCCTATTCCGATAACGGGCATCGAGACCTCACGGGCCACACGGGCCGCCAGTGCAGCCGGCACCTTCTCGAGCACCATGGCGAAGCA
This sequence comes from uncultured Muribaculaceae bacterium, assembly GCA_947177215.1. GTDB lineage: Bacteria > Bacteroidota > Bacteroidia > Bacteroidales > Muribaculaceae > UBA7173. The sequence continues at coordinate 17,752 of CAMWTV010000013.1, read as the reverse complement.
TCCGAGCTGATCGAGCATACGGGCATCGGCGATGAGTCGCTCGGCTTCGGCTTCCTCACGGGCACGGATGCCATAACCTCCGAACTTGTTGACCGACTGAGGGGTGAGGCCGAGGTGAGCCATGACAGGGATTCCGGCCGAAAGGATGCGCTCTACAGACTCACGGATTTCACGACCGCCTTCGATCTTGACGGCAGCGGCTCCCGACTCTTTCAGAACTCTGACGGCGCTTTCGAGAGCACGGAGCGAATCGCCCTGATATGAGCCGAAGGGGAGGTCGACAATGACCATCGCACGGCTGACTCCGGCGGTAACGCATTTGGCGTGATATATCATCTGGTCGAGAGTTATCGGCAATGTGGTCGGATAGCCTGCCATGACGTTGGCGGCAGAATCGCCAACGAGGACGAGATCCATTCCGGAGGCATCGACAAGCGAGGCCATGGTGTAGTCGTAGGCGGTTATCATTGCAATTTTCTCGCCTGCCTGCTTCATGCGGGCCACTGTGGCGGTGGTGACTTTTTTGGGAATATCAACGGTGTTTGTAGACATAACAGACTGTGAATTAAACGCTGTATGAAACCTGTTACTTATCAGAAAAGGCTATCTCTCCGGCGTGGAGAAAAAGCCTTTTCACGGTAGTATTTATCTTAAAAAAGAATCTGTTTTATTTTGCCTGGAGGCGGGCACGGTCAAGAAGTTTCTCGACATCGATGTTGTGCGCCTGGCCATAGAGAGGATAGTTTTTCATCATATCCTCGTAAACACCGGCCTCGTCAGCGAAATTGCTCTGCGCGCGGTAAACGCGGGCGAGCTTCATCATGAAGAAGGGTGTATAGGCCGGATTGTGGTCGCTGGTGCGGATGGCTTCCTGGAAAGCTTTGGCAGCTTCGGGGAGGCGGTCAAGGTTAACCAGACAGTCGCCTTTGAGCGAATATGCGCCGGCACCGATCACATCGTCATCGGCTGAATATTTTTCAACATAGCGGAGAGCCTCTTCATATTTGCCGTCTTTGTAAAGCAGAATGGCGCTTTCGAGGGCTGCACGGTTGGCGGCATCGTAGCTGCCGTTATCGGCAAGGGCCATATATTGGGCGGCAGCCACAGAGTCGTTGCCGAGAGCAAGCTCGATATCGGCCGCACCGATCTGATCGTTGGCTTTCTGAATGCCGGGGTTACGGAAGAAATAAACGTAGGCCAGCACGATTACCGCAACTGCCACAACAACCAAAGAGCCGATTACGAGGCCTTTCTTGTTGTCCTGCACCTTCTGGGTCATGGCGGTCAGCGAATCGTTAAGCTCGTCAAGACCTGTTTCAGGTGTTTCTTGAATCTTTTTTGACATGGATTATGATGTTTTTATATTTATCAAACGGAATCAGCGCGATAAAGCGCGGAGTGTTCAGAGCGCAAAATTAATGAATTAGGATAAAACATCAAAAAATTTCGGGAGCTTTTCCTCTTTTTTTAATTTTAAGCGTTAACTTTATGGGGAGAAACGACAGCCATCGAGGGGAAGCACACAAAGACTGTCGGCATCCGGCGGACTCACACCGGCCTCTGCCGGAGGCCTGATTGTGACGAAACAACAAACACAAGAACAGACACAACAATGAAAAAAGAGATCAGAACAGTTTATGAAGAGGTGGGATATAATGAACTTTCGGCTGACGAGCAGAAGCTTGTAGACGAGGCCCGCGAGGCCACCGAACGCAGCTATGCTCCCTATTCAAACTTCAGAGTGGGCGCTGCGATAGAGCTTGACAACGGCGTCAGGGTTACGGGAGCGAATCAGGAGAATGTGGCATTCCCGTCGGGCACCTGTGCCGAGCGGTCGGCCTGTTTCTATGCCCACGCCCGCTATCCGGAGGCGAAATTCAAAAAAATAGCCATCGCGGCCCGGGGCACCGACGGCGAGTTCGTTGCCGAACCGGTGGCACCCTGCGGGGCCTGCCGCCAGGCGCTGCTGGAATACGAGACCCTCGCGCAGGGGCCTGTAGAGGTGCTTCTTGTGGGGAAAGAAAAGATCTACCGGCTGCCATCGGTGGCCTCTACCCTGCCCTTCGCATTCTCGGAATTCTGACAACAGCGACAACACACGGATGCCGAACGGGCATGCTGCACATTGCTCTGCAAAAAGTCAACATGGGTTGACGCTCCGAATTGGGAAATAATTAGTAAATTTGCACCCGAATTTATAACCATACACAACAAAATTGGATACAGACCCTTTACCAACATTGGGGAGTTTCCTTTGGGGAACTCTCACCAGCTATGACATTACAGCCGCGATGACCGCCTCGATCGGCACACCGCAGATTGTGGCGCTTATATGCGCCGCTCTCGCCCTGCTTGTGTCGGGCTTCGTAAGCGGAAGCGAAATCGCCTATTTCTCGATAACACCTCAACAGGCCGAAGAGCTTGACGACTCGCCCAGATCAGATGGGATAAGGCGCCTTCTGGCCTCGCCCGACCGGCTTCTTGCCACAATACTGATAACCAACAATCTGGTTAACGTGACGATAGTGGTGCTGACATCGTTCGCGCTGTCGGAGGCTTTCGCCCAGATGGAGCCGTGGCTCAACTTCCTTCTGCAGACGGTAATACTGACGTTTCTGATACTTCTTTTCGGCGAGATTCTGCCGAAGCTGGTGGCAAACAGCTCGCCGCTGAAATGGGCCGGATTCGCCTGCGGCGGGGTGTCGTTTCTGATGAAGCTGTTCTATCCCATCTCTTCGATGATGGTTCACTCGACCAAGTTCGTGAACAAAGTGGTGACGAGGCAGAGCCGCAACATAACCGCCGACGAACTGGAACACGCTCTGGAGATAACAGCCGTGGAAGGCCGTCAGGACAAGGAGATGCTTGAAGGGATATTGAAATTCGGCGACACGACGGCCTCGGAGATAATGACTCCGCGAGTGGATATAACGGGGCTAAACCACGACATGACTTTCGCCGAAGTGATGGAGGTGATAATAGAGAAGGGCTATTCGCGCATGCCGGTTTTCGGTGAATCACAGGATGACATAAGAGGGGTGCTCTATGCCCGCGACCTGTTGCCATATATCCCGGCAGGAAACCCGGAAGAGGGCGACAACGCCGACAACGGAGCGGCAACCGGAGCCGACTTCAACTGGCAGCAGCTGATCAGAAAGCCTTATTTTGTGCCTGAATCGCGCATGATCGACGATCTGCTTGAGGATTTCCGCAGGCTTAAACTGCATATGGCACTCGTTGTTGACGAATACGGGGGCACCCAGGGAGTTGTAACACTCGAGGATGTGCTCGAAGAGATTGTGGGAGACATAAACGACGAGTATGACGAAGAGGAGGTTACATACAGCCGTCTGCCCGACAACACATTTGTGTTTGAGGGAAAAACTCTGCTCACCGACTTTTTCCGTGTGACAGGGCTTGACGAAGAGGAATATGCCCCTGTGGCTGAAGACTGCGAGACTCTGGCCGGAATGCTTCTGGCCATAAAGGGGGACTTCCCGAAAGAGAAGGAACCGATGGTTTACGGTCGATGCCGTTTTCTGATTCTGCATGTGGAGCACCACCGTATAGCCTCGGTGAGAGTGAAAGTAATGGCCGACATACAGAGTGCGTAAAAACAGGCTTATGGTGATATGCGACACACCGGAGTTCAGAGCCGTTGCCTATACGGCGCCGGAAGGGGAATCATTGTGTGCCGGCGAGACAGACGCCAGAAAACGGGAACTGCTGCGGGAGGTTTTATCAGCAGACGATGAGGATGTTGAAATCGGACATACACCCGACGGCGCTCCAAGGCTAACCGGGAAATTCAGCTCCATGACGGTGTCGGTAAGCCACAGCCGGAGGACTCTCATGATAGCCGTAAGCAAAAACGGCGGCCGACTGGGGATAGACACCGAGACTCCCGACCGCGTGGAGCAGCTCAAGCGCATCGCATGCCGGTTTATCGGAGATGGGCAGGAGATGTGGGGGGAAGAACACCGACTACTGCGGGCATGGACTATAAAAGAGGCGCTTTACAAGGCTGCCGGAATCGCAGGGTGGGCACTGAGGGCTATTCCGCTGCCGGCCGACGGAGAGCTGCCGGCCATTGTGGAAACCCCGTGCGGGCAGTTCAGACTTATAGCTGCCGAACTGCCGGAAGAGGCCGGCGCAGCCACTATCGCGATAGAGTTGCGATAGAATATTTGTGTCATATTGTGGAATTAAGGCTATTTTTTGTAATTTAGCGAACTAAACATAAACTATATCCAATCAGAATATGAAACGTATTTTTTTGCTTCCGCTGCTCGCGCTTGCGATAGCACTCGGAGCATCAGCCCAGGAAAACCGGAGCGACAACGGCGGCCGCCGTCAGTATCAGGTGTTCGGAGTGGCATTCTATAACCTTGAAAACCTGTTTGATACCATCAACAACAACGGTTCCTACGATCTTGAATACTCGCCCGAAGGGGCCAAGAAATGGAACGGGAGGAAATATCGGTCGAAAATAGCCAACCTGGCCCGCGCCATCACCTCGTTCACCACACCGACCACACCCAACGGGCCGGCGTTTATCGGAGTGTCGGAAATCGAGAACCGCTCGGTGCTGGAAGATCTTGTAAAAGCTATCGACGAGCGCCTGAAATCGGAGGGTAAACAACCGTGGCATCTGCGCATAGTGCATCACGATTCGCCCGACCGCCGCGGCGTCGACGTGGGGGCGTTATACAACGAGCGTTATTTCAAGTTCATGAACGTGACCAACACGCCGCTGATAATAGCCGACAAGCCGAACTTCCGCACCCGTGACCAGATGTGTGTTACAGGACGCATGGGGGCCGACACAGTGAGCATCATCGTAAACCACTGGCCGTCGCGTCTGGGCGGTCAGGAACAGTCGTCGCCCCTGCGCGAGGCAGCAGCCGCCACCTCGAAACATATCGCCGACTCAATCTGGGCACTGCGCCCCAACGAGGGAGTGATTGTGATGGGCGACCTCAACGACGACCCCCAGAACAGATCGTGCGCCCAGGTGCTTGGAGCATCGAAAAAAGCGAAAGGTGTGGCGGAACATGGCTTTTTCAATCCCTTCTGGAGCCTTCTCGACAAAGGTATAGGCACGCTGGCCTACAACAGCTCGTGGAACCTGTTTGACCAGATAATTGTGAGCGGCTCGCTGCTTGAGCAGAACTCAGGCGAAGAGCATCTGCACTACTGGAAGGCCCAGGTGAACAATTTCGATTTCCTGAAAGACACCGAGGGCACACGTCAGGGCTATCCGCTGCGCACATTCGCCTCGGGCATGTATCTCAACGGATTCTCAGACCACTTCCCCACAGAGATATTCCTGCGTCGCGCTGTAATCAAAAAATAACAGTATTTTATGTATAACAACTCAAACTCCATGCCCCCGGGATTAATGAAACGGATAGGGCTTGCAGCCGCGGCAGGCGTGGCTCTGATCATAGCGCTGTTTTTCGTAGTGCCCTGGTATAATGTGTGGCAGCAGGAGATGGCCGGTAAAGCAGAGTTCGCAAAGGCGGAACAGAACCGTAAAATCAAAATCGAGGAGGCCCGCGCCAATCTTGAAGCCGAAAAGCTTAACGCCCAGGCCGAGATAGAACGCGCCAAAGGCGCCGCAGAAGCCATCAGGATAGAGAACGGCAGCCTGACCCCGACCTACATCCAGTATCTGTGGGTAAGACAGCAGTCGGATCTGAGCGACAAGACTGTGATCTATGTGCCGACAGAAACCAATCTCCCGATTCTGGAAGCGACCAGACCACTTATCAACAACGAGCAGAAATAACGTTGCTTAAACAACGCACGGACATAAACAGACCGGCCATGTGTCAGAATTCAATATCTTGACAGATGGCCGGTCTGTTTTTTGCAGGCAAATGGCGCGGCATGCGCTGAGTTTTTTTGTTTTTCGGCTAATATTCGTATATTTGCCTCAACACAACCGCAATGCTATAGCCGGAAGGCATCGAATTATTCATTTCATCATAAATCACATGCACATTTCGTCAAAATTATCCAATCTAATTGTCAGGAGTGTTACCTGCGCGGCAATATCAGCCACGGCGTTCTGCGTGACGACGGCGGCAACACACAGTTCAGACAAGTTTCGCCACAGAGCGCCTGCAGAGTCGGGACATACAGGCCCAATGAACAGGTTTGTTAAAAAAGGGGTTCAGACAGCAAGTCCTCTGATAACAAACGTGAGGCAGTCGCCTCGGTTAATGTCGGGCACGCTTCCCAAAGCGGCCGGAAAAGGTTCGGACGCCACAATTTTCGGCTGCATGATAGGTAATGACAGCTGGGGATATTATGACAAACCTGTCGGCATATATTCGATCGACACCAACACGGGCCTGTCGGCAATGACACTGGCCACAGGGCTGCTGAACGACGGAAATCCGGCGGGAACGTATGCCAACGGCCGTTTCCACGCCTCTCTGACCAACGATTTCTACGGCACGATCTACAATATCACTAATGTGACAATAGATATGGCCACGGGCGCGATATCGACTTTCGAGATGACCGATCTCGTTTATGAGAATGTGTCGGTAAACATGACCTATGACCAGATAAACGACATAATCTATTCGATAAACTACGGCGCATCGACCGATGAATACAATCTGTGCACGTTCAACCCCGACACCAACAGCTACACTGTGATAGGAGCGCTCGACGACCACTACTGGGGAATCTGTGTTGACGGCAACGGCGTGATGTATGGCATAAACGATTATGGCGAGGCGGTGACAATCGACACAGCCACCGGAGCAGAGACCGGCAAAGTGGCGTCGACCAATTATATTCCGGCTATGCTTCAGTCGTGTTGCTGGAGCCCGAGAGACCGCAGGATATATTGGGCGGCGTGCAACTATGCCGAGAGCCAGCTTATAGCTATCGACCCTGCGAGCGGTGTGAGCGAGACGCTGTGCACCTTTCCCGACGGCGAGGAGTTCATAGGCCTTTACTGCACCGATCCGGTGGCGGGGCCGAAAGCTCCGGCGGCATGCACCGCCCTGACAGTAGAGTATGCCGCCCCGGGCTCGAACAGTGCCACAATAAGCTGCACACTGCCCGACAAGACATTCGACGGAAGCGAGCTGTCAGGCAGCCTTACGCTTACACTGAAAGTGGACGGAAATGAAATAAAGCAGATCACAGGACAGACTCCCGGATCAACAGTCTCGGAAACAACAGAGCTGACAACCGGAGTGCATCGCGTGGAAGCAGTCTGCTCAAACAACGAGGGGAAAGGGGTGGTCTCAAGTGTGACCACATTCGCCGGAACTGACACTCCGGGCGCACCCACAGGAGTTGCAGCAAGCCAGCCCGACGCCACCACGGTAGAGCTGACATGGAATGCAGCCACAACCGGCGGAAACGGCGGATGGATCGATCAGGCCAAAGTGACCTACACGGTAAAACGGAACGGCATGGAGATTGCCTCAGGCCTTACGTCAACCGGATATACCGACCATGTAGATGAGATAATCAATGCCTACAACTATGTGGTGGAGACAGTCTACGGAGGCAGCGCATGCGCGGCGTCGGAAGAGATCACGGTAATAGGGGGCAGCTATATAGCCCTCCCCTACTCAACCGATTTCATGTCGGCCGATTCGTTCAAACTGCTAACAGTTATCGACGGAAACAACGACGGAAACACCTGGAAATATGACGAAGACAGGGCATCGGCCACATACAGCTATTCACGCACACTGGCGGCCGACGAATATCTTGTGCTCCCACGGGTGAGGATGGAGAAAGACCATGTTTACGAGGTGTCGTTCAGCGGGCGCTCAACCTCAGGTTCTTATCCTGAAAAGGCCGAGATCGTGTGGGGCGACTCCCCTGCGGCCGAATCGCTCAAGACCGTGGTTATGAGGGGGGTGACTGTGCCCGATGATTTCAGCACATATACCGGCACACACCGCGCCTCAGCCAACGGTGCCGGATATTTCGCCATACACTGCATAAGCGATGCAGATATGGCCACATTCTATGTCAACGAAGCCCGGATCGCCGACCTTGGCCATGTAAACGCCCCCAAAGCCCCGACAGGGCTGACCGCGACCAACAGCGGAGGCCAGACAGTGGAGATTTCAATGAAAATGCCGGCACAGACCAATTCCGGGGCTTCTCTAAGCGAGATAAGCCGGCTTGAGATAAAACGCAACGGAACATTGATACACACCCGGACGAATCTTGCGCCGAACTCGATTGTGACATTCAGCGACAACGCTCCGTTCGGATTCAACACATATGATGCGGTGGCCTATGCCGGCGATCTGGCAGGCGTTGCGGCGAGGGTCAAAGTGTTTGCCGGAACCTACACGCTCCCGTTCGCCGTGGAGCCCAACGCCGACGAGTTCACCCAATTCACCGCCGAGACCAATCCCGACAGCTATGACAACGAATGGTATTTCGACATCAGCAACAACGCCCTGAAAATATCGACTTACGGAAGCGAAGACACCGACCAGTTTGTGTTCACGCCCGAGATAGAGCTGGGCACCGCACACCAGATAGATCTGAGTTTCGACGTGTGCGCCGGCCTGCAATATGACACTGAATCGGTCGAGATAACCTATGGCCGCGAACCTGTGCGCTCGGCCCACACAGCCATTGCCACAATCGATTTCAACAACACGGAATTCGCCACCCGGACAGTGACATTCGAGATTCCGGAACCGGGGAGATATTACATCGGATTCCACGCCATCAGCGGCGCGCGCCACACATGCCTGTCGGTCAAGAATATCCGTCTGGAGAACGGCGCACTCAAGCTGGCTCCCGCCGAACCCGCCGGCGTAACCTCAAAAGCCGGAGAGCGCGGCGCTCTGACAGCATCGGTAGAATTCACCGTTCCCGACCGGAATCTTTACGGCGAGAGTCTTGACGGCAGCGGTGTAGACGTGGCTCTGACTCGCGCCGACGGCAGTCTGGCTGCATCGCTCACGGGAGCCGCCCCGGGATCGCGCCATACGCTGACCGACAACAACGCATCGGCCGGCATCAACACATATACCCTGACCTGCTCGAACAGCTACGGACGAGGAGGCACGGCCCAGACCAATGTTTGGTGCGGAGTCGACATACCGGCGCATATCGAGAATCTGGATGTGTTGCCGACAGCCGACAATATGGGCGCGGTGCTGTCGTGGAGCGCGCCTGAAGGGAGCGTGCACAACGGATGGATCGACCCGGAGAACCTGACCTACCGCATCTATCAGCTCTACAACGGACGCGATCTGGTGAAAGTGGCCGAAACAGGCGAAGAGACATGCACGGTCTATCCCGACGGTGGTGTGCTCGATTTCTATACGTTCTATGTCTCGGCGTCGACCGAAGCCGGCGAGGGGATCATGTCGTACACCGGTATTGTTGTCGGCACTCCGGCCACACTCCCCATGCGCGAAACAGCCTCTAACAGAATAATCACCTGCATGCCATGGATTTCAGGCGCGCTCGAAGGTGATGTGAACTGGGGCGTGGCCGACTATATCGCATCGGTCGATGTTGCGGCCGACGACGGAGGGATGTTCGTTTGCTCGAGCCAGCTGCCATATCGCGCGCCAGGCGCGGCAAGGATGCAGTTGCCGAAACTCGCCTTCAAGGGGCTTAACGCACCGACCCTCACATTCAAGATGTATCACTATGCCGCGCCCGGCGCAGGACTCAATGTTTCGATAACAACCGACGATGTGAATTTCACGCCTGTGATCTCGGTTATGACCAACGGAGAGGCCGAAGGCTGGAAAACCTATTCGGTGAATCTGGCCGCGTTCAAAGACGCGCCGTGGGTGGCGATTGTTTTCGACGGCGTTCTTGAAAACGGCAGCTCATATGTGATAGTCGACGACATCGAGGTTGCCAACGAATCGGAATATGACCTGGCGCTGGCAACTATACGCGGCAAAAGCATTGTAGAGGTAGGCGAGAGATCGGCATATCTCGTGGAGGTAAAAAACTGCGGCAAGCAGCATGCGGCGTTTGAGCTGAACATGAAGGCCAACGGGATGACAATCGGATCGGTTAAGCGCGAATCGCAGCTTCCGGCAGAGAGCAGCGACATATACAGTTTTGAGTTCACCGCTACGGCCGACCATCTGGGGGCTCCGGTGGTGATGTCGCTCGAAATCATTCCTGACGGATTCACTGATGAGATTCCCGAAAACAACAAGGGGGAATTTGAAGTCACGGTAGTGCAGCCCGAAATGCCGGTAGTGACCGATCTGGCAATAAGCGCCGCCGACAATGGTGCCGTTCTTGAATGGAGCGCGCCTTCGCTTGTTCCGGCCCAGATTACCGACAGCTTCGAGGATTATGAGTCGTTCAGCTATGAGGAGATAGGCGATTATGTGCTCATTGACGGCGACGGTCTTACGCCATGCGGAATTTTAGGTGTCAACCATCCGAACATGGGACGCCCGATGGCGTTTCAGGTCTGGGAGCCTATGGCAGAGGGGGTGGATGTTGACAGCGATCTGTGGGCGCCGAAATCAGGAAAGAAATGTCTGGTGGCATGGACTTCGCTTTCATCGGTCGAAGAGCCTTACAACGACGACTGGCTTATTTCGCCGGCCCTGCATGTGTCAGAGAGCCCGCAGACAATCAAATTCCATGCAAGCCGTCCGGTGGGCGACTTCGGGCCTGAGAATTTCGAGGTGCTCTATTCGTTGACCGGCACCGATGTCGACGAGTTCATCCTTCTGAAACGTGAGACGGTGGCAATCGGAGGATGGAAAGAATACATCTACGAACTGCCGGCCGGAGCCACCCGGTTTGCCATCCGCTACACCAGCCGCAACAAATTCGCGCTGCTGTTTGACGATCTCACATATACTCCGGCTTCAGAGACTGACAATCTGACAATAAACGGATTCAACGTTTTCCGTAGCGGAAGCAAAATAGGCTCGACCGCAGCCGGAGCCACAACATTCACCGACGGAACTCCGGATGAGAACGCGCCCTACAATGTGACGGTTGTTTACGACCGTGGCGAATCGCATATGTCGAACACCGTGAGCCTGAGTGCATCGGGTGTGGCACTACCGGCCATCTTCGGCGGTGTCGTTGTCAGAGGGGGCATTGGGGTGATCGCCGTAGAGCATGCCTCCGGAATGCCGGTTACCGTGACTGCGGCAAACGGCATGATTGTGGCCAACTCGGCCACACATGGCGACAGGGCTGAGTTTGCGGTAGCGCCCGGGGTGTATGCCGTAACCGTGGCCTCGCACACGGTGAAGGTTGCGGTGAAATAAACTGACCGATATAGACTAAATGACTCAGGGCCTTGTGTCGAAATTCCGACACAAGGCCCTGAGTTATGGTTTCTGTCAATGAGCGGGAGGATCAGGCTTGCTCCTCTGAGCCGGCGAACTCCATGAGGTAGGCTTTGATGAAGCCGTCAAGTTCGCCGTCCATCACACCGTTGACGTCTGATGTCTGGTAACCGGTGCGGTGGTCTTTCACACGGCGGTCGTCGAACACGTAGCTTCTGATCTGCGAGCCCCATTCGATTTTCATTTTACCGGCCTCGACCTTAGCCTGCTCTTCGAGGCGATGGTTCATCTCCTTCTCATAAAGAATTGAACGGAGGTGACGGAGGGCATTCTCACGGTTCTTCGGCTGGTCGCGAGTCTCGGTGTTCTCGATGAGAATCTCCTCTTTCTCTCCGGTATAGGGATCGGTGTACTGGTAACGCAGACGCACACCCGATTCTACTTTGTTGACGTTCTGTCCGCCGGCACCGCCGCTTCGGAATGTATCCCACGACATAAGCGCCGGTTCAACCTTCACTTCGATGGTGTCGTCGACAAGGGGGGTTACAAACACCGAGGCGAACGATGTCATGCGTTTGCCCTGGGCATTGTAGGGCGACACGCGCACAAGGCGGTGCACTCCGTTCTCGCTTTTGAGATAGCCGTAGGCGAAATCGCCCTCGACGTTTATCGTGCACGATTTGATTCCGGCCTCGTCGCCTTCGAGAATGTTGGCGACAGAAGTCTTGTAGCCCTGCTTCTCGCAGTAGCGGAGATACATGCGCATGAGCATCGAAGCCCAGTCCTGGCTTTCGGTGCCGCCTGCGCCCGAGTTTATCTTTAGCACCACTCCCATGTGGTCTTCCTCTCGGCGGAGCATGTTGCGCAGCTCAAGGGCCTCGATTTTCGCGATGGCGTCGGCATAGAGGGCCTCGACCTCGGCTTCCTCAACAAGTTCCTCCTTGAAGAAGTCCCAGCCGTTCTGAAGCTCCTCGACGGCAACCTCCACATCGTGGTATCCGTTGACCCATGCCTGCAGATCCTTGATTTTTTTCATCTGTGCCTGAGCTTCTTTGGGATGCTCCCAGAAATCGGGCACATGGGTGCGCAGTTCCTCTTCCTCGATCTGTATTTTCTTGTTATCTATGTCGAGATAACGTTTCAGCGCGTCCTTGCGCTCTATCGTCTCTTTTAATTGCTCCTGAGTAATCACAGAAAACCTATTGTTAAATTTTTTGTTATGACAAGAAGGAGAAGAAAATCTTTTCCTGCCGCGAAATTACGCATTTTTTCGCAAGCGTAAAAATAACAGCCGCATATTTGCCGTTTAAGAAATAAATAGCTAAATTTGCGGAGATAGAATTTTGCGGCAATAGAGAAGTTTTAGGGTCTCCCCCACTGCAACATGGGGCGAGGCGCTATCTTTTTTGTCACCCCCGCATAACAGTAACCGTATAATCAAAAAAAGACATATCATGGCATTGACTTACATGACCAAAGATGGCTATAAGAAAAAAATGGAAGAGATAGCCTATCTTGAAAGTGTGGAACGTCCGCGCATCTCGGCAGCCATCGCCGAGGCTCGCGACAAAGGCGACCTTTCGGAAAACTCGGAATATGACGCGGCCAAAGAGGCTCAGGGAATGCTTGAAATGAAGATAGCGAAGCTGAAAGACCTTGTGGCCAACGCCCGCATAATCGACGAGACAAAACTCAACACCGACGAAGTGAACATTCTTTCGCGTGTCAAAATCAAGAACGTAAACAACGGCATGAGCGTTGAATACACCATTGTGGCCGACTCCGAGGCCAACCTGCGCGAGAAGAAGATCGGCGCCTCGACACCTATCGCCAAGGGTCTGCTGGGCCACAAGGTAGGCGACATCGTTGAGATCCAGGTGCCTGCCGGCCTGATGAAGTTCGAGATCGAAGAGATTGCTATCTAAAAAACCGAGACAGGACTATGGCTTCAATTTTTTCACGCATAGCCGCCGGCGAGATCCCCTCGTATAAGGTGGCCGAGGATGAGAACCATTTCGCGTTTCTCGACATAAACCCGGTTCACCCGGGCCATGTGCTTGTAATCCCCAAGAAGGAGGTCGACTATATCTTCGACCTCAGCGACGACGAATATGCCGCCCTGATGCTGTTTGCCAAACGTGTGGCAAAGGCTATCAAGGAGGCTATCCCCTGCCGCAAGGTTGGCGTTACGGTGATCGGTCTGGATGTGCCTCACACGCATGTTCATCTGGTGCCCATTGACAAGGGTGAGGATATGAACTTCTGCGCCCCGAAACTCACGCTTCCCGAAAAGGAGATGGCTGAAATTGCCCGAAACATAAGCGACAAATTCGAGTAACCTGCCGGAATTATGAAACTCAGAAAAATCGGATCGTATGCCGCCACGGCATTGATTGCGGCAACCGTGATGAGCGGCTGCACGGAAAAGAGATGGACAGCCGAGGGCACACTGGCCGGCGGCGAGGGGAAAAGTCTTGTGCTTGAAGCCCCCAACGGCCATGGCGGATGGTATCCGTTAGACACCGTAGAGGTCGACAGCAAAGGCAAATTCACCGTAAAGGGTGAGCCGGCCGGTCATCCTGAGGTCTACCGCCTGACACTGGGCGGGGAATCGCTCTATTTCCCGGTCGACAGCCTTGAAAAGATCACGATAGCCTCTGACGCCTCGGCGTTCGGCAGCTCCTACTCGATCTCAGGCTCTGAATCAGCCGACAAGATGCAGCACATCAACGAGGTCATTGCCAAGGTTGTGGCCGAGAAAGGTGAACAGGCTGTGGCCTATGATCCGGATCTGAAACGCGAGCTTGCCGAGCAGATATTGCGCGATCCGTCGGGCATAGTGGCCTACTACACTATTTTCCGTCGGGTCGGAAACACGCTGATGTTCGACCCGTCGCAGAAATCTGACCTCAGGCTGATAGGCGCGGTTGCAAACGCATTCTCCCATCAGCGTCCGTCTGACCCGCGGACAGCCTTTCTGAAAGATCTTTACATCTCGAACCGTTCATGGTCAGGTGGTGCCCAGGGCACGCCGACAGATACAATCGTGGCCGAAGAGATACTTCTGCCTGAGATAACCCTGCTCGACGAGAGCGGCAAACCGCAGTCACTCTCAGAAACAGCCTCGAAAGGTAAAGTCGTGGTGCTTAATTTCACGGCCTATGCCGCAGAGGCGTCGCCGGCATTCAATCTGGAGCTTGCCAAGATCTACAATGCCAACAAAGACCAGGGATTCGAGATCTATCAGGTGTCGGTTGACGACGACGAGTTTTTCTGGAAACAGGCCGCAGTGAATCTGCCGTGGATAACGGTTTATAACTCGCCGAAAGACGGCGCGGAGAATCTGCTGCGCTACAATGTGAGCATTCTTCCCGCCACATTCATAATCAGCCGCCAGGGAGAACTGGCCGAGCGTGTCGACGATGTGACCCGCCTGGGAGCCGCCGTGAAGCGCTACATGTAACCACTACCCCCCCCTCCACAGCCGTCATGAAGATATTGCTGTTAGGCGATGCAAGCAACTGCCACCGGACTCTGGCTACCGGGCTAAGAAAGCTCGGCGACGATGTGACAGTGGCTTCAGACGGCACAACGTGGATGAACACCGAGCGCGACATCGACATAATGCGCCACGGCACAGGAAGGCTTGCCGGAGCCGAACTGTGGTGGCGCATAAAACATAGGCTACACTCCCGGCTGAAGGGCTATGACGTGGTGTCGCTGCACAATCCGGTGTTTCTCAACCTGCGCCCGGAAAGATGCCGGCTGATATTCGACCGGCTGAAAAAAGAGAACAGGAGCGTTTTTCTGACAGCACTGGGCACAGACACCCCCTATGTGGAAGAGTGCATCGCCCCGGATTCACGGCTAAGATATTCCGAGTTCCGGCATTTCGGAGCCGCGGCGCCATTTGCCGTGGAGCATCCGGAACAGGAAACCGACTGGCTCAAAGAGCCGCTTAAAGGCCTGTGCAGCCATGTCTATGGCAACATCGACGGCGCTGTGGCCGTGCTTTATGAATATTTCCTGTCGGCAGGCCGCGCCCTGCCTGAGGAAAAATGTTGCTATGGGGGGATTCCGATCGACACAGACGCCATCAGGCCTGTGGAGTTGCCTGAGAATCCCGACAAAATAAGGCTGTTTCTCGGGCGTCACAGCTACCGCACAAGCATAAAAGGGACAGACCGACTTGAAACAGCCGCACGTCGGGCTATGGAACGGCATCCCGGAAAAGCGGAACTCGTAATTGTAGAGAACCGCCCTTACAAGGAATATACCGAACTGCTCAGAAGCGCCCATGTGGTGCTCGATCAGGCTTACAGCTACACCCCCGCCACCAACGCCCTTCTGGCCATGGCCTACGGGCAGTGTGCGGTGAGTGGCGCAGAGCCGGAATATTACAGTTTCATAGGCGAAGACGGCCCATGCGGAAACCGCCCTGTTTTCAACTCGCCGACCGACGTGGAAGGGATGACAGCTCTTATGGAGAGCATCATAACATCGCCGCGTGGCGCCCTGCGCGAACGGGGGCTGCGAAGCCGCGAGTTTGTGGAGAAACACAACTCCGCAACCGTGGTGGCCCGCAGATTCCGCGATTTCTGGCAACAGCGCATCTACTCATCTGACTGAACACCCGACACAACATCATGGAACACTCAAGGTTATCAGTGCTGATTTCAACCTACCGCCCCGAAGGGATTGCAAAGGTGGCGGCCATGAATCTGCCTGTGGCAGAGGGTGTGGACTATGTAGTGTCATGGCAGGAGCACGATGACCGGCCGGTGCCGGAAAGCCTTGCTTCGAGAACTGACATAACAATCTGGCGCACATCGCTCTCAGGGCTTTGCAACAACCGCAACAACGCCCTCGACCATGCCGGCGGCGAAATAGTGCTAATAGCCGACGACGATGTGACCTACACCGCCGAACGGCTGCAACGTGTGATCGAGGTTTTCGACAGCAATCCCGATGCTGACTTGATCTCGTTCATGTTCGAGGGATCGTCGAAAAAATATCCCCGACACATGGCCGATCTCGCCACACCTCCAACAGGATTCTATCTCAGCAGCATAGAAATAGCGTTCCGAAATTCAGAACGCACCCGGTGTCTGCGTTTCAACAATGCTTTCGGCCTTGGCGGAACGCGATTCAATTCAGGAGAGGAAGATATGCTTCTGCTAAGGGCAAGACGCCATGGTCTGAAATGTCTGTTCTATCCGGCAATCATAGCGCGTCACGAAGGGATCTCAACAGGAGAGGCGAGCACGGCCACACCGAAGTTTCTCCAGTCGAAAGGGGCGGTGATAGCCATGTGCCATCCGCTGACATTTCCGCCGAGAATCATGGTTAACGCATGGAGAGAGTCACGCCGTGGGAGGGCGCCGTTTTTTAAAGCCGCAGCAAATCAGCTGAGAGGTGCGTTATATGCGCTCAGGAGCAAGGAGATAAGAGAATATGTGAAACCGACCGAACAAAACAGCACAAGCCATGAGCCATGAGGCGGAACTGACGATAATAATTCCGGTGCACAACCGTGAGGCTCTTGTAGAGCGCACATTGCAGAGTGTGGAGGCCCAGACCCTGAGGCCTCTCCATGTGGTTGTGGTCGACAACAACTCTACCGATGGATCAGCCCAGGTGATAGCCCGGTGGAAGGCGCGTGTGGAAAACGCCGGTTTCAGGGTCAGCGCAGTGAGCGAACCGCATCCGGGTGCGGCCGCCGCACGCAACAGGGGGCTGGAAGAAACAACATCGGAATTTGTGATGTTTTTCGACAGCGACGACACCATGGCCCCGACACATGCCGAGAAAGCCCTCAACGCACTTAAAGGGCCAGGAAGGCCTGATATGGTTGGGTGGGACGTGACACTGCACCATCTTGACGGCACAACGGCGATAAAGCCTTTTTATGCCGGCGATGCCCTATGGCACTGTGTGATGCACGGATCGACAGGCACACAGCGCTGGGCCGCGCGCAGCGAACTTGTGAGACGGGCTGGAGGCTGGAACCGCGACATAATGGGCTGGAACGACATCGAGCTTGGATGCCGCATGCTGCTGACCAGACCCGCGATAATAAAATCCGAAGACGAAGAACCTACTGTCGACATTTACAGTCAGGAGCAATCAATAACCGGAACCGACTTTGTTTCAGGCGCTGCAAAGTGGGAACGTTCGCTCGATGCGATAGAGGCTTCGATGCCCTGCCGACGTCTGAAACGCTATGCCAATCTGCGGCGGGCGCTTCTGGCGGGCGACTATGCCCGCGAGCGCGCACGAGAGGAATCTGACCGCCTTCTTTCAGTGGCGCTTTCAAAAGAAAAATGCCCGTTCCACCGCATGCTCCTTAGGTTTGCACGACGGTATGTGGCTTGCGGATTGCGCGGATGCGCACGCCTTATGCGCCCGTTTTTCTGAGCGCACATCTCTGTATAAACAACTATCGATCAGCCTACTGG
>CAMWTV010000012.1 GCA_947177215.1 uncultured Muribaculaceae bacterium | reverse complement strand
CGTCGAAAGCTCCGTCCGCGCCACCCCTATCCGGGCTGGGGCGGTAGCGTTGCGGGCCGATTACTACGACCCACAGACCAATCCGGCCCTCGCTCTCGAGCTGATCAACACGCTTGAAAGAGACGCCCGCAATCCGGCAGCCCTCAACGGCCTGCGCGACATGCTTATGTCAGTCTCACAGCCTGTCGATTCGATAAAACTCGAGCCGCTGCGCCTTTTCGGCCGTGGCGACACACTTTCCGACATCAATCCGGCAGAGGCTCCGCTGACCCTCATCGCCATAACCGATGCCTCGGCCCGCGAAGCCGATTCGGTTGTAAACGCCATAAAGGCGATCGCCGGCACACGCGGCGCCGGCATCCGGATAGCCGACATATCCTGCGACCCCGACACGGCCGCATGGAAACGCTCTCTGACCAGACCGGAATCTGACACGGACGCAGACAAGGAGATAAACCGTTACTGGAGCCCGGCGGCATTCTGCATACCGCAGCTGCAGCAGATCCCCGTTCAGCGCGTCCCATGGTTCATTCTGGCCGACTCGACAGGCACAATCCTTTACCGCGGATCGTCGGCATCGCAGGCCCGCAAAGCCGCGACCGGCAGATAACTTCATAACAACACACACCACCACATCATGCTTGTAAAAACCTACGGAGCCGCCCTGCAGGGCATCGAGGCCATACCCATAACAATCGAGGTCGTGACCGACCCCGGCTTCCAGTATGTCATGGTCGGCCTGCCCGACACAGCCGTGAAAGAGAGCGCAGAAAGGGTAATGTCGGCCATACAGCAGAGCGGATATGAGTTTCCGCGCAGAAAGGTGGTTGTAAACATGGCCCCGGCCGATGTCAGGAAAGAGGGCTCGGCCTACGATCTCCCCATAGCTCTGGCGGTGCTTGCCGCCGACGAGAAAATCCCCTCGGAACGTCTGGGCCGTTATCTCATAATGGGCGAACTGTCGCTCGACGGTACTCTGCTGCCGGTCAAAGGTGTGCTCCCCATGGCCATAATGGCCCGTTCGGCGAAAACCGAAGGGATGATAGTGCCCGAGGCCAACGCCACAGAAGCAGCCGTTGTCAACAACCTCGATGTCTACGGCATGAAAAACCTGAGCCAGGTCATCGAGTTTCTCAAAGACCCCTCCACGGCATCGCCCACAGTGGTCAACACACGCCAGGAGTTCAGCCGCGCCTTCCGGAACTTCGACTTTGACTTCAGCGATGTGAAGGGGCAGGAAAGCGTGAAGCGGGCTTTAGAGGTTGCCTGCGCCGGCGGCCACAACCTGCTTATGGTCGGCCCTCCCGGTTCGGGAAAATCGATGAGGGCCAAGCGTCTACCCTCGATAATGCCGCCGCTCACACTCGCCGAAGCCCTTGAGACAACAAAAATCCACTCCGTGGCCGGAAAACTCAAAGGGGGGTCGACACTCATGACCACGCGCCCCTTCCGCGCTCCACACCACACCATATCGCCTGTGGCACTTGTAGGCGGTGGATCCAGTCCTATTCCCGGCGAAATCTCGCTCGCCCACAACGGAGTGCTGTTTCTCGACGAGTTCCCGGAATTCTCCCGACAGGTGCTCGAAGTCATGAGGCAGCCGCTCGAAGACCGCCACATCAACATCTCCCGCGCCAGATACACCATCGACTACCCCGCCGGATTCATGCTTGTGGCCAGCATGAACCCATGCCCCTGCGGATATTACAACCATCCCACCCGCGAGTGCACCTGCTCCATAACACAGGTGCAGCGCTATCTCAACCGCATATCAGGGCCGTTGCTCGACCGCATCGACCTGCATGTAGAGATCATGCCTGTGCCCTTCAACGAGCTTCAGTCGCTCCGTCCGGGCGAATCGTCGCAGGCCATCAGAGAGCGGGTTGTAGAAGCACGCCGCATACAGAGCGAACGTTTCGCCGGCGAGCCTTCGGTTCACTGCAACGCCCAGATGACACCACGCCATCTGGCCCGGTGGGCACGCCCCACGCCTGCCGCCATGCGCATTCTCGAGCAGGCGATGACACGCTTCGACATGAGCGCACGCGCCTACGACCGCATTCTGAAAGTGGCCCGCACCATTGCCGACCTTGACGGCGGAGCACCCGAAATCGACACCACCCACATACACGAAGCCGTGTCATACCGCACCCTCGACCGCTCCACCTGGGGGCTGAGATAAAATCCGGTCAGTTCCCGCAAAAAACGGTCAGCCCCCGGCAGATGCAACATAATCGACAGCAAAGAAGCGTTTTTTATAAGCCTGAAAACGATTGTTTTGGCTATTTTTGCACAGAATAACCAAAATACAAAGCCATGAAATATCCGAAGCTTATCGCAATGGCCGCAATTCTGACGGCCTCGGCAACAACCGCACCGGCGGCAGACCGGCTGATAAAAATCACTGACAACTACCTGATAATACCCGTGTCGCACGCATGCGACCGTGTGCGCCTCGTAATGGAAGCCGACGGGATGGATCCGCTTCCGGTCGATGTGCGCGTCACAGCCGGCCAGCCCGACTACAGCGTGTTCAAGGATGTATCGGCCCTGAAAGGAAAAACCTTGCGGATAAGCTATCCCGACGGCACCGGGGGGATCGACAACATAACCCAGTCAGACACCATGCCCGACGCCGACGAACATTACCGCGAGCCAAACCGCCCGCAGTTTCACTTCACAACCCGCCGCGGATGGATAAACGACCCTAACGGCCTGGTGTATCACAACGGGGAATATCACCTTTTCTACCAACACAACCCCTATGAGCGCGACTGGGGCAACATGCACTGGGGCCACGCCGTAAGCACCGACCTGGTTCACTGGAAGGAACTGACCCCGGCCCTTTTCCCCGACACCATGGGCACAATGTTCTCCGGTTCGGCTGTCATCGACTACAACAACGACTCAGGATTCGGTTCCAAAAAGCGGCCGGCCATGGTGGTGGCCTATACAGCCGACACCCCCGACCGACAGGTTCAATGTATCGCCTACAGCAACGACAACGGACGCACATTCACCAAATATGCCGGCAATCCGGTGATCGACAGCAAGGAGATCTGGAACAGCCGCGACACACGCGACCCGAAGGTGTTCCGCTACAACGACCGGTGGGTAATGGTGCTCAACGAGCGCGACGGCCACTCGATCTACAACTCTACCGATCTCAAGGAGTGGACTTTCAAAAGCCATGTCACAGGTTTCTGGGAGTGCCCCGAACTGTTTGAACTTCCTGTCGACGGCAACCCCGACCAGACCATGTGGGTGATGTATGGCGCATCGGGCACATATATGCTCGGCGACTTCGACGGCGCCGTTTTCACCCCTCTCTCGGGCAAACACCGCTACACGGCAGGCAGCATCTACGCCGCACAGACATTCAACAACATCCCGGCCTCCGACGGACGCCGCATACAGATCGGATGGGGGCGCCTGGGCCATCCCGGCATGCACTTCAACGGAATGATGATGCTCCCCACCGAGCTGACCCTGCGCACAACCAAAGAAGGCGTGAGGCTCGTCTCGATGCCCGTGACCGAGGTGGAATCGCTCTCCGTTCCGGCAGGAAGCTGGCACAACCTGAGCCAGGAGCAGTTTGCCGAGGTGATGAAACCGTTCGCCAAAGCCGACAGGCTGCGACTGCGACTGACAATCAGACTGTCGCATGCCACCGATGCCGCCGTATGTCTGGCCGGTCAGCGCCTTGTTGACTACGACCTCAACGGCACCACCCTGAACGGCTCGTTCTATTCGCCTCAGGATCCGACAAGCATGGAACTCACCGCCGACATCTATCTTGACCGCACATCAGCCGAAGTGTTCGTCGACAACGGCCTGTTCTCTTACTCGATGGGGCGCACTCTCCCCTCGCCCGAGGCCGAAGGTTTCACCCTCAGGGGCAACAGAGTCAAGATCAAATCGCTCGAAGTGTGGAATCTCCCCTCAGTCTGGGAGTAAGCCGTTTTCAAGCCTTGCGGTCAGAAACGACCGCAAGGTCTGCCAGTCGTAATAATAGCCGGTGGCGTCGGCCGCCGCTATGGGTAAGTGCACCGGGCGCTCGTTGTGACGCGCCAGACACAGCACCTTCCCCTCTTTGTTACGGAAAAAGACCAGCTGCAGGTTGGCGCCCATAGGCGAAACTTTGTAATCCTGCCACGCAAGGTGATAACGGTCGGGATCGCTCTCAACGACGTCGCAACCCTCCACTCCCATGAAGGCAAGCAGACGTATCAGGTTAGTGTCGTGGCCGAAACGCAGAGTCACGCCGCTGTCGCCGTCGGCAAGTCGCCTGTCGGCGTCGTCGATGAAATGACGCACGAGAGTGGCGGCGCTCAACGGGCCTGCATCGGCTGTCACCGTTGCGCGGCCATGCTTCACATACATCTCGTAGTTAAGCGCTTTCCATAAGGCCGTAAGCTCTTCGGGCGTGAAAATGTCGAGCATGCCGGCTTTTGCCTCGGTGTTCTGCTCGGCCACAGCGATGTCATGTAGAAGAGTCATCAGAAAAACCGGCGCTTTAACCTGCGAGGGGTCTTTGAACAACCGCGACATCAGCCGCGAGGGTTTCACCACCGTGTCGCGCCAGGCGTTGAAATGATCGCGCCATACAGCCGTGTCAGAACCGGCCGCCAACGCCCGGTCGGTAGAGTAGGCAATGAAATCCATGT
The DNA here is from genome assembly GCA_947177215.1 of uncultured Muribaculaceae bacterium. Taxonomy (GTDB): domain Bacteria; phylum Bacteroidota; class Bacteroidia; order Bacteroidales; family Muribaculaceae; genus UBA7173. The sequence continues at coordinate 18,470 of CAMWTV010000012.1, read as the reverse complement.
TTCCGGGAGCCACCTTGCGGAGAATCCTGAGCCGCGGATTCTTCTCTTTGAGCTGCTCGCAGAAAGCCGCCATGCTCACTATGCAGCGCGGTTCGACCGACGAGAACACTCTCACAGTGGCCGAATCGGCAAACAGAGAGGGCCATCTCGACACCATGCGCCTTGCTATGGCCTTGTGCTGAATCTCGCCGAGAGGGGTCAGAGCGCCGGCGTTGCCGCGTATGTCATCGGCCAGCACCCTCACCATAGCGGCCACCCGCTCACCCTCGGCGGTAAGATTTCCTTGGCTGCGGGCTTTTGAGAACAGATCAAGCACTCTGTCGTATTTCCACTCTTTTATGGCCCAGCGCGATCCGTGACGTCCATAATGGCTTATGGCCACAGGCTCATACCCTTCGGGAGGAGCGGGAGCCTCGTCGCCCTCTACCGGATAGGCATAATAGATTCCACCCGACCGGCATGGATCGGCCGCAATCTCACCTGAGACATATGCGGCGGCTACCGGCCACACCGCGCAGGCAATCAACAAACTGACAAATATCTTTTTCATGGCATGGATTTTTAATTGCTTCAGCTGAAACCGACCTCATGACGCAGAGCGTAGCCGTTACGCAGCTGCTCGAACCGCCCAGGGGTAAAACCGTTTCGGAGAAGAGCGGTGTCGGCCATCGGATCATAAGAGGCAACAATCGCCTCCGGCGTTATTCTGAACCCTGCGGGAACGGCAGGTGGAGAAGGGGGAAGCTGCGACATGGCGGCTGCGGCATCGGCATCGCTCACAAGTCCGCGTCGGGAAAGATCTTCGACAAGCGCCGTGAGCACCGTGTGGGTGGCCCTCCGTTTCCCCTCGACCGAATAGCCGGCAATGTGTGGCGTCGCAATCAGGGCCGATGCCAATAAATCGCCGCTGATGGCCGGTTCGCCCTCCCAACAGTCAACTACACTCCCGAAGCATTTCTTCGCGGCAGACGCGCTTAAAATGGCCTCTGTGTCGATTATCGGGCCGCGCGCGGCATTTATGATCAGCGGACACCGCTCAAGCGAGTCAAAAAACTCCTTTCCGGCGATATGATGTGTGGGAAATTCCCCCTCCCTGACATGAGGCGTATGGAATGTCACGACGTCGGCCTGGCGCGCAATCTCGGCCAGAGTGCAAAACGATTCTGTTCCGGCCGAATAAGGATCGGCCGCATTCCACCCTCCATGGTCACGCCGGCGCGGAGGGTCGCACGCTATCACCCTCACACCGAGACGACGCCCCCAGTCGGCCACAATCGAACCGACATGGCCCAGTCCCACGATGCCGAGCGTAATCTCCCGCCACGTGTCGGGGAGCAGCCTGATTATCGACGACCACACATATTGCGCCACCGCCGGAGCGTTGCATCCGGGAGCCGACACCACCTTTATGCCATTGCTGCGGCACCATGGCATGTCGATATGGTCGGTGCCGATGGTGGCTGTGGCCACAAACAACACGGCCGACTTTTCAAGCAGAGCGGCATCGCAGCGGGTGCGGGTGCGCACAATCAGCGCCGCGGCATCCCTGACCGATTCAGGCGTTATGGCCTCGGGGGCAAGAAAACGCACATGTGCCGCTCCGGCCAGAAAGCCTTCGGGCACAAACGGTATGTGAGATTCAATTATTACTTCAGGCAATGACATGGCTCTTACAGACTTTTTAGATTTATTGAAAAAAACACAACCCTGATGCCGCTTACCGGAGCAGCGCCCAGAGATAGAACCCGAAATAGGTCAGAACAAGCAGCAGCACAGGGATAAAACTGCGCGGAGAGCGCCGATAGGTGAAAAAGTGACCAACCTGATAGGCCGCCATGCAGTCGAGCAGCGGTATGTAGAATGTGAAATTGCTGTAATTCACCACAGTGAGAAGCGCTGTGGCAATGAACAGCAACGTAAAGAAGCCGTTGAATGCCCTTACACGCGAGTTATAGCTGAGAATCTTGAGCAGATTGGCCACGGTAAAGAATGTGCCTGTCAGGATGGTGAAGCCGCTGACAACCATCAGCCTCACCGAGTCCTGGCCGCCATACCACTGCCACCCTCCGGTCAGACCGGCGAAACTTATCTCGCGCCAGTCGACCAGGCCGAAGCCGAACATGATCCATGCCGGGGTGATCACCCCTATCAGTGCCGCCAGAATATCGCGCGGCGAGAAAACCCTCATCTGCACACATCCGCCCAGTAGCACTGGCACATAGAACAGATAGGCTATGCGGGTGAACGCCATCCAGCCCAACAGGCAGAATGCCAGAAAAATGCGTTTCTGCCCGTGACGGTTGCCGAAAACCGAGAACAGCAGCGCGGCGCACATAAGCATGACCAGAGCAAGCATCGAGCCGTCGTTAAACCGGCAAAGCACTCTGGGCATGGCTATCTGCATGGCCAGAAACATCGTGGCCACCAGAGCCGTGAGGCTTCTGAGCACATTGAAAGCCCTGTTTATGTAGATTATGAAGAGCGCTATGGCGGCGTTGGCCGTGATGTTGAGGGTGGCCGACGGGAGTCCGAACGGAAACCACAGATTGGCCGACTCCAGCCCCACACCCATGTTACGGCTGTCGGGCATCACAACATCGTAATGCCACGCGAAAAAGGTGCAGACACAGGCCACCAGCAGCAACGCCACAGTCGATGACTGGGCATGGAAAAACGATGTGACCGAACGCGCGCTGACCATTGCAGAACGGGAAATAACAATCAGTTTGAAAGAGCCATGAGGTCGCGGCCTATGTCGCGGCGGAAATATTTGCCGTCGAATTCAACCGCTCCGGCTGCATTGTAGCTGCGCTCGAGAGCCGAACGGATGGCGTCGGCTCCTGTGGCCGATGCGTCGCCATACGACGACAGTGCCATCACTCTGCCTCCGGCGGTGAGCAGCCGGCCGTCGGCCATGGCTGTTCCGGCATGGAACGCGATGGTGTCGCCCAACTCGCCCACGGTTATTTCAAGACCTTTGGCATATGATCCGGGATAACCGCCCGAAACAAGCATCACGGTAACCGCCGTGCGCGGATCTATCTTCAGAGGGATGTCGCCGAGACACCCGGAGGCAGCACCCTTCATCAGCTCAACAAGATCGCTGTCGATGCGGAGCATCACAGCCTCGGTCTCAGGATCCCCCATACGCACGTTATACTCGATCACCATAGGCTCCCCGCCTACTTCGATAAGCCCCAGGAAAATAAACCCGCGATAGTCGATGCCGCGGCTTACAAGACCTTCAACCGTGGGCTTTACGATCCGCTCCTCGACCTTGGCCATGAACACATCGTCGGCGAAAGGCACCGGACTTACCGCCCCCATTCCACCGGTGTTCAGGCCGGTGTCACCCTCGCCGATACGTTTGTAATCTTTGGCAACGGGCAGGATGCGGTAACCGCCGTGACCGTCGGTGAGCACGAACACCGAGCATTCTATCCCTTTCAGGAACTCCTCTATGACCACCGTGGCCGATGATGCGCCGAACATGCCTGAAAGCATCTCCTTGAGCTCGCGCCTGGCCTCATCGAGCGAATCGATTATAAGCACACCCTTTCCGGCAGCCAGACCATCGGCTTTGAGCACATAAGGGGCTTTCAGCTCTTCGAGAAAGCGATACCCCTCTTCAAGAGTATCGAGAGTGAAGCTGCGGTAGCGGGCGGTGGGTATATTGTTCTCAACCATGAACTGCTTGGCGAAATCCTTGCTCCCTTCGAGCATGGCGCCACCCTTCTCCGGGCCTACGACAAGCAGCGAGGGGATATGCTCGCGGAAATAGTCGGTTATGCCGGCCACCAGCGGATCTTCGTTGCCGACCACGAGCATCTCCACTCCGTTATCGGCCACAAATTTCGCAACTGCCTCGAAATCGAGTGGCGACAGAGCCACATTGATGCCGTAGGCGCCTGTGCCTCCGTTGCCTGGAGCTATAAACAGTTTGTCGACAAGCTTGCTTTGGGCTATCTTCCAGGCGAGAGCCGATTCGCGGCCACCTGATCCGAGCAGTAGAATGTTCATGATTGGGGTATTATGTAAGTCGTGGAAATTATTTTTAATTCTCAGAGGTCTTTTTTGCGGCGGCGCATAGGAGCTATCGACGGCTGCTTGCCGGTGATCTGCTTCAGAGCCTCCTCGCTGCGGCGCTTTGCCAGCGGATTCTCGGGATCGGCCTCCACACGCGGAGCGAAACCCTCGGCGCGCTGATAGGGCGCCGGAGCAGCGCTTCTGAAAGGCTTTCCGGCTCCGGGGCGTCCGGGACGGAAATCTTCCGACACCGCTCTGCCTCCGTGTGCCGGCGCGCCACGGCGGGCACCTCCCGGACGGTAGCGCTCCTCAAGCGGATTGCGCGGCGGACGCGCATTGTCGCCCCTGCGCTCTCTGCGTTTTTCGGCGAAATCGCGCTCCTTGCCTCCGCGACCGTCGCGGAAACGGGGCCTGTCGGACGAGGCTCCGCGGCCTGCGCCACGGCGGTCGCCGTCAGAACGGCGGCCCGGACGCTCGGCGCGTTTCTCGGCCTTCTTCTCCTCAAGCTCGCGCAGACGGCCACCCTCGCGCCTGAACGACTTGTAGTCGCCCTCAAAGATGATATATTCGCGCAACTCACACTCAAGCGCCCCGTTGAGAATGGGTATTTTCACGCTCGGAGCCAGCCCGATTTTAGAGATATACTCGTTTTTCGCACCTATGATCCATGCGTGATAACCCTTGAACACGTTTTTGAGTTTCTGCCCGATAAGCTCATAGAGGCCGTCCATATCGTCAGAGCTGATACGCTCGCCATAAGGGGGATTGGTGATGAGCACACCGTTGGCCGGAGCTTCGTTCCAGGCCGAAAGGGGGCGCGTCTGGAGGTCGATCATACGCCCCACACCCGCACTCTTTATGTTGCGTGCCGCGATCTCGACAGCTTTAGGCGAGATATCCGAGCCATATATCTTGAAGTTGAACTCACGCTCGTTTGAATCGTCGTTATACAGGCGGTCGAACAGTTCAGGATTGAAATCCTTCCAGTTCTCGAACGAGAAATGCTTGCGGTAGACTCCCGGATTAATATTCGCAGCTATCAGGGCAGCCTCGACAAGAAATGTTCCCGAACCACACATCGGATCGACCAGCGGCGAATCGCCGCGCCATCCGCTGCGCAGAATTATGCCCGCGGCAAGAACCTCGTTGATAGGAGCCTCGGTCTGGGCCACACGATAACCGCGTTTGTGCAGCGATTCACCCGACGAATCGAGCGACAGTGTGACATCAGACCCCGAAATGTGGACATTGATCATGACATCGGCGTCCTGAAGACGCACGCCCGGACGCTTATCCTCGCCATAACGGTCTTTGAACCAATCAACTATGGCATCCTTGACACGATAGGTAACGAAACGCGAGTGTGTGAACTCGTCGCTGAAAGCAACCGTATCGATCGAGAAGGTGCTCCCTACCGCCATCAGACTTCCCCAGTCGAATTCCTTGGTGTGCTCATAGAGCTCGTCGGTGTTGCGGGCTGTGAACTTATAGATAGGCTTGAGAATACGCAACGCTGTGCGGCAGCACAGATTAGCCTTATAGAGCATCTCAAGATCGCCTTCGAACGATACCATACGCCGCCCGGGCTCTACATTCTCTGCGCCCAGATCGCGCAACTCTTCAGCAAGAACATCTTCCAGCCCCTGGAAGGTCTTGGCCACCATTTCAAACTTATCTTTCATCTTCAGCAACTGATTACGACGTATAGGGGAATTTACGCCGCAAAGTTACTACATTTGTGATGCTCCACAAAATTTCGTCCCCACATTTGCTCATTCCGGAGCGATTTCGCCGTCGGTTTCCTCGGCGGCATTGACACGCCGCTGGGGAGCGGTGGCCAGAGAATCGACGGGAATGTTCATGCGCACCCACAGGGGTTCGGGCAGCAGACTCCACAGCCTTGCTACAAGCCCCCACCGCCAGTCGATATAAGCCACACGGGCCTTGCGGCCTATCGCGCCGGCAATGCGCCCTACGGCATAGGGCAACTGCATTATCATGGGGTAATTGCGGCCGGCATCAAGCAGAGGCGTGCGGATCCAGCCCGGGCGAATGTCGGTGAACCTTATTTTCAGCCTTCCCGACAGCGCCTGTTGCTCAAGCGCCCTGAGATAGGTCTGCTGGAACTTTTTCGAAGCGGAATAGGCAGCCAGACGTCCGATCCCTTTTGTTCCGGCCACCGATGTGACCGCGACTATGTGGCCGCAGCCGCCGTGATGATCGCGAAACCAGAGATAGGCGGCATCGATCATGCGCGTGAACCCCACAACGTTGGTCTGCATTGTCGCTATCTCGTTGGCCGGCACAAGCGGATCGCTGTCGAAGCCTATTCCGGCCACATGGACATACACATCCATGCCACCCATCCTCTCGATCAGGCCGTGCAGGCGATCGACGGCATCGCTGCGCGTCACATCGACAGTGGCGTAATTTATCTGCGAGGGATATTTCTGCTGAAGCTCGCGCAGCACCTCGGTCTTGCGCCCGGCCACACCAAGCCTCATACCCTCCGAGGCAAGTTTCTCGGCAAGCACAAGCCCTATGCCTGAGGTGGCGCCCATTATCACGATTCGTTTCACGCTCATAGTTTTTCAGTTTTAGATGATGTGTCTAAGGTTAGAACGCAGCCGAGGCCTGAGATGTTGCGTTTTTCGATTTATTAACCTGACAGCCATAAAATAGAAAACGCAACAGCCGTCACGGCCATTGCGATTCCATTAAACCCAAACGTAATTATCCCGCCGCACCGCCACCCGGCAGGTCGCCGCGCGGCAGGATAATATGATTTTATCAGCGCTTCACGAAGCGGGCCACCGAACGGCTGCCTGAGGCAGCTACGATTTCGGCTATGTAGGCGCCGCTGTCAAGGCCGGCGGTAGACACCACCGACGCTCCGCTGAGACTGTGCGAGCCGCGCAGAATGCCGTCGGTCGAGTAGATGCGAAGTGTGAAGTCACCTTCTATGCCCGAAACCGACAGGGTGTTGGCCGTAGGCGTGGTCACTGCCACAGAAACGCCAACATTATCGAGCCCGTCGATTTTCTCGGTTGCGCCGAGGTTGTCGAAGCACACATAAGAGGGCACTTTGAATTTCACCCCAGGGGAGGCGTCGTAGTCGAAACGGATCTTGTTTACACGTCCCAGAGGTGAGAGATCAACCCACTTCCAGTCTGTCACAATCTCTCCACGGGCCTCACGTGCGCCTGTTGCAGTGCGGTAGTCGGCCAGAGGAATCTCTACAGTGGCCTTTACATTGCCCGAGGCATCAAGACCCTCGATGAGCAGAGTGTAGTAGTCGCCCTCGCCGAATGCCGGACAATATCCGTCGCCGTTGAGAATCGAATTGAGTGTATAGGCGCTGTTGGTGACATATATGCCGGGGATTGCAAGACCTTCGCTGTCGGAGGCCATAACATCGACCGTCATGTCGAACCAGCCCGTGTACATGTAGGCCACACCATAGTTAGCCGACCCGTTGGCGCCCCCGCCGACACAGTTGCGGAACTGGTCGTGATAGTCGCGGAACTCAACCGAGGTCTCGTTGGCGAAACAGTAGCCGCCCCACGACTGATACTTGAAGTTGGGATAGTTGGGGAAGCTGAACGAACCGCTGAAGAATCGGTCGGAAACCTCATCCTCGTCAAGGGTGGTGTCATACATCCAGTAGCTTTCAGGAGCCAGAGGGTGCTCGTCGAATCCGGCTGTGTGAAGCCTTGTGTTAAGCACTTTCACAGGCGCTTTGGCGCGGGCCACCTGTCCGTCGGCCGAAGTGACCGTGACACGGTAGGTGGTGCTTACAGCGGGCGTGCAGGCAAACAGACGGTCAGAACCGACTGTCTCGCCCGAATGGTCAGTCCATTCATATGAGAATGGAGCTTTTCCACCCTCCACAATCACGTCAAGTGTGAGCGATGATCCTTCGGCAACTGCCTCGTCGGCATCGAAATCGATTTCGACAACAAGCGGGTCGATGGTCTCAAGAGTAGTAAACGGCCCTGCGGCAACAATCTCCGATTCAACACCGAGAGCGCTCACGGCCAGGAAATATGCCTTATATCCAGTAAGCTGGTCAAGGAAGCGGAAGGTGGTGGTCACCTCTTTGTCGGCTTCGATGGCCACTCCACGGCCCGATTTAAGCTCGTCGGCATCGGGAGCGGCATCGGTTTCAGGCATGATCGCCGAGTAAAGGCGGCCACCCTCGCTCCACATGGTGCGGATCACCGCCGACTCATCGGTAACGGTAGCCACAACCGGATAACCTTCGGCTATCACAGGAGCCTCCTCAGAGGCTTCGGCGAACTCATAGGCGCCTGGGGTCACTGTTTCAGAACGTTCTTTGCCATCGGCATCGTATGCCACCTGTTCGATGCGTGGCATAGCCATGTTTTCGGAAACCTCAAGCAGATGCAGGTCGGTGTCGCTGAGGAATGAGACTTCGCTCCACACAGAGGTCTGGTCGCCCGAAAGGGCGCGGTATTCATCCATTGTGTGCTGCGGCGACTGATTGTCGACATTGCCGCTGCCGCCGTAATAGACGTTGCCCGAGAACGAGATCGAAGAATAATCCGCATCATCCCACACATTGAGCGGAGAACTGAGCGAGATGCTCTGGAAAATGTTGTTGGCTACGGTGATTCCGGAATTGGCCGGCGCAACCACACCGGCGCAACCCATGGCATATCCGCTTTTCACTGTGGCGGTGCCGCTCACACGCGAGGTGTTGTGGGCTACCAGAGTGTTTTTGATCTCGTTGTAGAGATATATGCCGTAGGTGGAGTAGTTGTTGGAGTTCGAGATGTTGACCACGTTGTTGACCACCATTGCCGGATTGGCCGGATCGGGCGAACCCATCTCGTTGTTCCTCACACCGCGAAGATACAAGCCGTAGGCGCTCACACTTGTAGAGCCGGAAGTGGCCGTCATGATGAGGTTCACTTTGTTGCCATCGACACGGAACGCCCCTTTCGGACGGTAAATGTCCATGCCGTTGAAATTGCTCTTGGCAACATTGTCGGCTGTAACGGTGTTGCCGATTACGGTGAAATTCTCGCAGTCGGCCACATAGACCCCTTTCGACAACGGATTCACAATTGTGTTGCCGCTCACCGTAAGCCCGGTGTCTTTCGGATCGGCCACCTTCATCGATCCTCCGAGATAAAGGGAGATATATCCGTTCTCGAAGTATGAGTTGCTAACGGTGAAGTAGTCGCAGTTCTGGTTGGTATCGGCGCCGGTCTCGGTTTTGACAAGCGATGTGCCGGTCGAGCCTGACGCCACCGCCCCTGTGACCACACAGTTGTCGACAACCCCGTGGCGGCTTGAGTTCTTGAAGTTGACAACCGACGGATAGTTGCTGCTCGATGCCGCGAACGTGAGGGCACGGAACTCCACATAGGAGGTGTTTTCAACAGTGACCATCGGATTCTGGGTGTCAAGAGTGCCGGTTATTCTCACGGCGTCGCGGTTGCCGGAAAGCGATGTGAACACAACCGGATGCTCGGCCGATGTGCCCTGCACGTTGGCCACGGTGATGTTTTCTTTATACTCGCCGTCCTCGAGCAGGAATTCCACACGGTCTTCGACTCCGAATTTGAGCGAATTAACGGCGGCGGCTATTGTTTTGTAGCGTGCGGCATCGGATGCGCCCACGATATAGCTGCCACCCATGCCGGTGATGATGTGGCGGCCGAAAGCGTCGGCAGGCACTTCGACGGGCTCGCCGTTGGCAGTCATGGCGCTCAGGCTTGCGGAGGCCAGATTGTCGGGAGTGGCGGCATTCGACAGGTCTGCCCCGATCCAGAAGTGATATTCGCCGTGCTCATCGACTGTAACAGGCTCTTCGAGGGTGAATGTGGCCACGCCTGCGTCAAGCACACATTTTGTACCCACAGCCGATGCTGTCGAGAACGATGCGCTTGTGCCGGTGAAATAAAGCGATGCGTTGAGAATGTCGGCAACATCGTCAGACGATGTGAAATCGGCCTTGATCTCGCCGAAGCTCAGTTTTCCGTAGTTGCCGCTTACGCTGACCGCCGCATGGAGCAACGGCACATTGACCGACCCGCGGGTTACATCCTCATCGGAGGCTGCCGAGGTAATAACCGCCTCGACCGCATGAGCCACCGGATCGACCGGAGTAACGGCGATCTCAAACCCGGAGGCAGACGTGTATGACGCGCCGGTGAAGGTGATTGTCACCGAACCGTCGTCGGCCTTTGAGAAGAGATTCTCAGGGCCTGTGACACCTGTATAACCGGTCGGTTTGCCAAGAATGGCATTGTTGTCGGCTTCATGACCGCTGTAGACGGTGAGATTGCTTGCACCCATTCCGCATGCCACGGTGTTGACCGAGATGATTTTTCCGACGGGAGGAATGAATGTCACACTACCTTCGAATTTCGTAGTGAAGTTGCCGTCGGGGCCGCCGTCATCGTAGAACATCAGCGCTTTGTCGACATTCACCGTAGCGGTGCCCGCCTGCATGATATAAATATTTTTGGTGAGACGCACACCTTCGGGGTCGCCGTTTTCAACATTGAGACTCACTCCGTTTGAGGTGCTGACACCAGTAAGGGCGGCATCGACCTCGATGTCGCTTTCAACGGCATCGTTGACATCGGCTACCAGACGGAACCAGTTGTCCTGGTCGGCAAGAGGCGCGTTGTCGCCGGCAGGGCTGACTGTTACCGTCTCGTTGCCGGCCTCCACTGTCAGACTGCCCCAGACCTTTGCATCGGCGAAATCTGCCTTGTCGCCCGCAGAAAGCACACTGACGCTTTTCAGCTGCGAGGCCCCTTTGAGGCGGAAGGTCAGGCCTGAGAGTGTGAGGGGGTTCTGAAGTCCGTCCGTGTAGATATTGAAGTCGATCAGCTCCTGACCGGTGGCACCCGGAGCGAGAATGGCTGTGCTGGCCTGGCTGACATCGACCTTGCTTATCACCGCATCGTGGTCGAAATACTGGCGCACTCCGGCTTTCCACCCTTTGGCAGTGTAATAGCTCGACGTGGTGTTGGGGTTGAACCTTACGGTAAGGGCGCCGTCGGCAGAGGTAGAGCGGAGTTTCTTTCCGGGGCCTTTGTCGGCGAGATCGGCGTTGTCAAGTTTCCAGACAAGATTAGAGCTGACAAGCTCGGTTCCGCTGTAAACCTCGAAGGTTGCCTTGGTGCTCCACGATGAAGAGGAATAATAAACGTCGAATTCCGAGAATTCCATCTCTACCACCGCCCCTTCGTCGGAGGGGTAGAAGGTCACGATATGGTCGGCGTTTACGGCCGGATAGTTGTCGCTGTAGGCTGTGGGAGGCACCGCCGGACTGAGGAATTCCCATTCGCTGTAAAGTGTGTGGGAATGGCTTCCGACAGTCATGGCGCAATGGTTGCTGACCGTTACATTTCCGGAGATCTCAGCTGCGGGAACAGCGGCGCCCGCGGATGTTGTAACCGACACAAGCGATACGGCACCTTTCATTTCGTTGAGAGCCTCAGGCGACAGCTCCACGGCTACAGCGAACCAGTTGTCGCCTTCGCGCAAGGTCTGGCTACCCTCTATGGCCACTCCTGTGGCCGAGAAATTTTTCTCGCCATAACATTTTGACAATGAGGCGTTTTTATATTCTCCAAGATAGTAAACAGCGGCTTTTTCGAGTGCAACGCTCTCGGCACCTGCCGGAACTCCGAGCTTTATTTCACTGACATTTAAAGCATTAAGCTGATTGTTGGTCTTTACATTGAAATAGGCAAGAACCACATTAGTCTCTCCGGCATAGGCTACGGCCTCGCACCCTTCACCCTCGATGGCTTCGAGGGTCATCTGGCTGGGAGTGAAATGCGACACAGTGGCTTCCCATCCGGGAGCGCGCCCCGATTCATTCTGCTGCTTCGAACGGAACCATACCGTGAGCGCTCCGTCGGCGGCTGTGGATTTCACGGTCTTGCTCTCGGTCACAAGTTCGGTGATGAGATTTGCATCGTCAGCTTCGCGCCCGTTATAAACGCGCATCACGTCGTTGTTGCCTACCGATATGGCCGATGAGTTGTCGAACAGTTTGAACGACGAGAAATCGATTCTAACGGCATCCGAGCCGGGAGAGGGGAGGAATGTGACAGTGCCTTCCGACAGAAGCGGGATGGGGCTGTCTTTGCCACCTCCGTCGTAGAAGGGGGTATCATCGCCTATCACATATGTGATGTGCGAACCGTTGTTCCCCATCAGTATGTAGTTCCCTATCTCTACATCGCCGATGGCAGAGGTGTCGGTAATGCGGGCCTCGCCACCCACCACAAGCGAGCTTACCGAAGGGGTCGGCAGCTCTCCGGTCACATCCGGACGGATGTCGGCCACAACGGTGAATGGGGTATTGCGCTTAAGCGTGAAACCCGAAACCGACAGCGATGTCTCACCCGCTCCGAGAGTAGCTGCAAGCGCCGCATCGTCGCACACGGCAGATGCGTACAGACGGATATTCTCTACTTTTCCGCTCGCCGCCAGACCGGCCACGTCGATGGTCAGGCTGTTGTCGGTAAACGGATTCAGAGTGCCGTCGGTAGCTATGTCGAGGGTCATCAGCGACACGTTTCTGGCACCGCGCCACGCTTTGGCGGCGCCATTTGTGGCGGTAGCTCCCACAAAGGTCATGTCATGCGGAGTTCCGGCTGTTACGGTAGCCGTATAAGTGCCCGTGATTGTGCCTGAACCGGCCTGCGGGGGCGCATATAGCACACAGAGTTTTCCCGACTGGGCGGTGTATTCCACACCCTCGTTTTCGGGCATCACAGCCACCATATAGCCTTCGGGCGCCGGCTTGCTGTAGCCGGTGAAATTTGCCTGAAGTTCGGCATCGCCGTCATAGACAAACACAATCGGCTTGTCGGCGCGGGTGCAGTTGAACTCGGTGAATGTTATCGACACAGGTTCACCCTCGTTCTCGGAGGTGAATGTTACCCAGCCTCCATAATAAGTAGGCGGATTAGAGGGGTAATCCATGCTCCGATAGATCACACCTTCAGGCCCTACGGTCTTGTCGCACTCTGCGGGATGCACATCCTTTTTCGGATGGTTCCACACCTCGGCGTCGGCATAAGCTATAGTCGACAGCGTAAGAGCGGCGATCAGAAAAGACGAAATTCGCTTCATGAAATGTGTTGTTGGTTAATATCTGTTTTTTTTAATTCCACGGCAACACCCCCGTAAAGGGCTGTTTCATGCCAGCCATTTCATAAGAAGGAAAAACAGAAAGACACACCGGTCGGCGAATTACGGTAACCGGAACCCTGACGTCTGACAAAAGGTCACACAAAGTGGCACAGGGAGAGAATTGACTCCCCGTACCAAATAAAACGTATGGGCTTAATCGCAAAGATTGATACGGTTGCCTCTGTCTTAATCCTCGAAGACATTTTAAATGGTTTTGATGGCTGACTTACCCGGCAGATCCACGCCGAAAACAGGCGAAAAACATGACGGGCCGGCCGCAGTCAACGCTGCGACACATTCAAACAGGCAGGTCTTCTGACTTGTCTCCATCTTCCCGTCGGCCAGGCCTTCCCGCAGCCTTTCAGACAGGCGGCAGTGACCTTTCCTTACGGAAACGGCAAACGGAAGCGGAACTCTATCGGCGACTCTTCGCCCGAATCGGTTCCGGAGACACACAGCAGCGGGTCTGTCAAGGATTCTCACCTTGTTCCCTTTTCAACCGCGGAATCCGTTACCTGAGGATAACAGACTGCGCAGTCACCTGTTGTCGGCAGCAAAATTACGAAAATTTCCCGAACCGCCAAACTTTACGAAAATTCTATTTCTGACATAACACAGAAACAGGGCCTTGCGTCAGTTTCAGATCCTGACACAAGGCCCTGTTTCAAGCCCCGGTGGCTGTATATGATCAATATTTTATCAGCGAAGTGACTTCTGCGTCGGCCGGAAGATTGGCGCGGCCGTTGAGCATTCCAAGCTCGATGATGAAGTTGATATAGATTTTCTTCGGGTTCATCCGCTTTACAAGCTCATAGGCGGCAGCCATGGTGCCTCCGGTTGCAAGCACATCGTCGTGAAGCACCACGATATCGTCTTCAGTAATGGCGTCGCGATGAATCTCGATGGTGTCTTTGCCATATTCTTTGTCATACGAAGCCTGCAATGTGTCAGCAGGAAGCTTGCCCGGTTTTCTTACGGGCACGAAGCCGGCACCCAGCTCAAAGGCAAGTATCGAGCCTCCGATAAAGCCGCGCGATTCGATGCCGACAACTTTGGTCACACCTTTGTCGCGATAGATCTGCGACAGATCCCAGCCGATTATGTGCAGGGCACGCGGGTCTTTAAACACAGTGGTGAGGTCTTTGAACACCACCCCCTTCTGGGGAAAATCATAGACGTCACGAATTCTCGATTTAATGTATTCCATATCTTGAAAGTTTTTTGATTTATCGTTTATGGTATATTTTAATGATTCAAGTCGTTTCTCACAGGCCGGCTCCATAAAACACTGAACATGCGAAGCATAGCCATGTTCCACGTGGAACAAACACTCCCTCGTTTATCTTCCGCACAGCAGCAGGAGAATGTTTATATCGGCCGGCGAGACCCCGGGGATGCGCGATGCCTGGGCCACGGTTTCAGGCCTTATCCGCTCAAGTTTCTGTCGGGCTTCGGTCGAGATCGAAGTGATCGATGAATAATCGAAACGGTCGCCGAGGCGAATCGACTCGAGACGCCTGATCTTTTCGGCAATCATATCCTCGCGCTTTATATAGCCCTCATATTTCAGCAGTATTTCGGCGGCCTCGACAATCTCGCTTCTGCGGTCGGCAGGTAGAGACTCGAGCTTTTCGGCCAAAGCCGGAACTATGCGGGCCAGAAGCCCGATGCTCAGTTGCGGACGCAGCACAAGGCTTTTTAGCTTGCACCCCTCTTTGAGCGGGGCGAGTTCAGATGGAGTTCCCGTCAGTCCGAGTTCAGCGTTGATACGCGCAAACCCTTCGTTAATCATGGCGGCCTTGACCGAGAAACCGCTTATGAACTCAATCAGCTCATCGCGCAAGGTCTCTTTCTCCACAAGCAGATCATATCGGTTGCGGGTGGCGAGTCCTATCTCATAACCTTTGCGTGTAAGGCGCATATCGGCATCATCCTGACGCAGCAGAATGCGATACTCGGCTCTGGAGGTGAACATGCGGTAAGGCTCATCGACACCTTTGGTCACAAGGTCATCGATAAGCACTCCGATGTATGCTTCGTCGCGGGCAAGTGTAAAGGGTTTTTCACAGGCTCCTCCGGCCGATGTTGCCGAGATGTTGCGACAATTTATCGCCGCGTTTATTCCGGCCATCAGCCCCTGCCCCGCGGCCTCCTCATAGCCTGTGGTGCCGTTGATCTGCCCTGCGAAAAATAGATTCGACACAAGCTTTGTTTCCAGCGAATGTGTGAGCTGTGTCGGGTCGAAAAAGTCATATTCTATGGCATAGCCCGGACGGTAGATCTGCACATTGGCGAAAGCCGGAATGGTTTTAAGCGCCTCGATCTGGATATCCATCGGCAGCGATGAGGAGAAACCGTTGAGATAGAATTCCTGGGTTGTCTCCCCTTCGGGCTCAAGAAACAGCTGATGCTCGGTCTTGTCGGCAAAGGTCACTATCTTTGTCTCTATCGACGGGCAATAACGGGGGCCTATGCTCTGTATCTGCCCGTTATAGAGAGGGGAATCAGGAAGTCCGCGGCGCAGAATCTCGTGAGTTCTTTCGTTGGTATAGACCGTGAAACAGCGGCGCTGCTTCAGCTCGCGTGAAACGTCGGGAAGATATGAGAATTTGTGAAAGTCTTCTTCAAGCTCCTGAGGCTCAGTCAGTTCCCATTTTACAGAACGGCCGTCGATGCGCACCGGAGTGCCGGTTTTCATTCTGTCGGCCCTGAAACCCAACGACTTGAGCTGTTCGGTTATTCCGTGCGATGCCGGCTCCGAGATTCGGCCCCCCTCTACCATAGTGCGCCCAATGTGCATCAGACCGTTCAGGAACGTTCCGTTTGTAAGCACTACCGCACGCGCGGTGAACGTTGCTCCCAGAGCCGTTTTAACGCCCGTCACAGCCGGCTTTATGTTTTCATGACCATTCCCCTCCCCTACCCTTCCGGAAGCAGCTGAAGCGGCGTTTACGCCGTCCTCGCAGCCGGTGTCGAACAGCAGTTCGGTAACCGAATCCTGCCACAGCGAAAGATTGGGGGTATTCTCGAGAATAGAGCGCCACAGCTCGGAAAAACGCATGCGGTCAGACTGGGCACGCGGGCTCCACATGGCAGGCCCTTTTGAGCGGTTAAGCATGCGGAACTGGATGGCCGTGCGGTCAGTCACAATCCCCATCATTCCGCCAAGAGCATCGATCTCCCTTACAATCTGCCCTTTGGCAATACCACCTACCGCAGGGTTACAGCTCATCTGAGCTATTTTGTTGAGATCCATCGTAATCAGCAGAGTCGCAGCTCCCATGGCGGCAGAAGCCGCCGCCGCCTCGCAACCGGCATGGCCGGCGCCAACCACTATAACATCGTAGTCAAATCTCATTATTCCGCTTAAATCAAATTATTGGTCACAAAAGCCGCCTTCAGGCCTTATGACCGTGAAAGAGTGTCGAACAGGGCCAACGCCTCGTTCTCATTGGCTTCCATAATCTCTCGCTCTCCGGGGCCTTTGTCGTTGATGCCGCACAGATGCAACACACCGTGTATTATAACCCTCAGAAGCTCATTATCATAGCTTACTTTCTGAATCTGCGCGTTTGTCGCAACTGTTTCAAGCGATATGAACATATCGCCACGCAGAAGCCGTCCGCGGCAGTCGTCGAAAGTAATTATATCTGTAAAATAGTCGTGATCAAGGAATTGCCGGTTGACCTCCAGAATGCGGGCATCGTCGCAGAATATATACGATAGATTGCCCACGATTCGTTCGTGACTGCGGGCAACGGCGTCGATCCAACGCTCAAGAAGCTCATAATCAAGCTGAGGGAGCTCTACTCCCTGGGTCAGCCACTGGAAACGGTTTTCCATATCTTATAACAGGTCAAATCATTCGACAAACCATCTGCAAAGATAAGAAGTTTCGCGATTAGAAACAAAATCTGACAGAGGCATATGATTGAAACAAGACCCTTGACGACAAGTTTATTCCACAGCCTTTTACCGCCGGCGATTCAAGAAGCCGCCTTTTACCGCCTATCTGAAGAAAACATATGCGGCCAGCACTCCGGCAACCGAGCCGGCCACGTCGGCCAGCAGAGCGTAGGAAACAGCATAACGGGTTTTACGGATTCCTACCGAACCGAAATAAACAGCTAACACATAAAACATTGTATCGGTCGAACCCTGGATAGCCGCCGAGACTCTCGACACAAACGCGTCAGGCCCGTGGGCACTCATCAGATCAACCATCATGCCACGTGAACCGGAGCCGCTCAGGGGCTTCATAAGCGCGGTGGGGAGAGCCTCAACCCAGTCGGTATCGAATCCGCATGTGGCAAACAGCCACGTTGTGCCACGGGTAAGATAGTCCATCGCACCCGAAGCCCTGAACATCCCTATCGCAACCAGTATCGCAACCAGATAGGGAATTATGGTCACAGCCGTTTTAAACCCCTCCTTGGCCCCTTCGATGAAAGTTTCATATATGTTGAGTCGTTTCCGCAGCCCCGCCAGCAGAAACATTACTATTACGCCGAAAAGCAGAAAATTGGCTATGAAGCCCGAAAGCCGTTCAACGCGTTCCCCTTCCATGCCTGAAAACAGCCACACAATCAGGGCTATGACACCACCCATCCCCGCAAGCCACGACAGCAACACCGGGTCGGTGAGCCTGATGCGCTGCTTCAGGCATAAGGCCACGATGCCTACAAGGGTAGAGATGAATGTAGCCAGCAGAATCGGAAGAAATATATCGGTCGGATTGGCAGCGCCCGCCTGCGCCCTATACATCATTATGCTTATCGGAATGAAGCATAACCCCGAGGCATTGAGCACCAGAAACATAATCATGGCATCGGTGGCGGTGTCTTTCTCCCGGTTAAGGGTCTGAAGCTCCTGCATGGCCTTGAGACCGAGAGGGGTGGCGGCATTGTCAAGCCCGAGCATATTGGCCGACACATTCATGAAGATCGACCCCATTGCCGGATGCCCCTGTGGCACTCCGGGAAACAGGCGTGTGAACAGCGGGGAGATCAGTCGCCCGAAAAAACTTATCACACCTGCTTTCTCGCCTACTTTCATCAGTCCGAGCCACAGC
Source organism: uncultured Muribaculaceae bacterium (assembly GCA_947177215.1). GTDB lineage: Bacteria > Bacteroidota > Bacteroidia > Bacteroidales > Muribaculaceae > UBA7173. Next base: position 181 of record CAMWTV010000012.1, on the reverse strand, counting down.
GACAGAATCCCCGCAAGGCCCAGAGAGATCTCGAATCCGGTAGCCGCCGAACTGAACGATGCCGACATTATCGACGACCACACCGAAACATCGCCGGTGATCAGCGACTGAACAACCGCAAAAACAAAAGCTACGAGAAAAAAAGCTATCCAGATGTAATTTAGTGCCACAACTCTTGGTC
>CAMWTV010000011.1 GCA_947177215.1 uncultured Muribaculaceae bacterium | reverse complement strand
TGTCAGGCCCGTTGAAGGGCTGGCCCGACAGGCCGAGAGTTATCGACATAGGCACCGACAGTTTCAGGTGATCCCATCCGGCCCAGTTGTCGCCTGTCCATGTGGCGGCATAGCGGTGGCCGCCGAGAAGGTTGGCGCGGGTGAGCACAAACGGACGGCGGTCGGGATAAACATCGAGGAAGCCGTTGCGGGTGGCTTCGGTCATCAGGCGTCCGTAGGCGTTGTGATAGAGCAGGTGAGGCCCTGCGGGCAGGTCGCCGCCTCCGCGGTGGGGGGTGTCGTAGGGCATGGTGCCGATTTTCTGATCTTCAGGCAGCCAGTCTTCGTCGGTGGTCACGGCAGGTTCGTTCATGTCGTTCCATACGCCGTCGACTCCTTTGGCCAGAAACTCTTTGTAGAGACCCGACCACCACTGGCGTGTCTTGGGCATGGTGAAGTCGGGGAACGCGCAGTATCCGGGCCATACCTTGCCCTGATATGTCTCGCCGTTGGGGCGCTTTACCCACACGTCGTTGGCTGTGCCAGATTTGTAGACATGGTAGTTCTCGTCGACTTTGGCTCCCGGGTCGATCATATACACGGCGCGGAACCCTTTCTGGTGAAGCTCGTCGTTGAGAGCCTTGGGATCGGGGAAATTCTGCGGGTGGAATGTGAAGATGCGGTAGCCGTCCATGTAGTCGATATCCATCCAGATAACGTCGCAGGGGATGCGGCGGCTGCGGAAATTATCGGCGATCTCGCGCACACGCTGCTCGGTGCCGTAGGAGAAACGGCACTGATGATATCCCAGCGACCAGCGCGGAGGCATCTCCATGGTGCCGGTCAGTTCAGCCAGACCTTTGACCACATCCTGCGGGGTAGCGCGGTCGATCACATACACGCGGAACAGCGCTCCTTCGGTGTCGAACTGAATCTTGTCGTCGTCGGTTTTCAGGGCCGATTTCCACGAAGTGTCGAACATCACGCCGAAAGCGGTGCCGTCGCGGCGCACGCCCATTACCCAGGGGTGGCTCTGATAGAGGCGAGTGCCTCCGTCAACGCCATAGGCGCCGGTGTCGGTGTTCCACAGTTTGATGGCCTGGCCGTTGCGCAGCAGCGGGCCTGTGACCTCGCCGCCGCCATACAGGCTTATCTCGCCGGTCAGAGGCACTGTTGCCGAGGCTTTGCCGTCGGTAAGTGTGATCTGAGGAATCAGGCTCCACCCCTGGGGCATCGCTCCGATAGCTTCAGGTTCGGCCTTGAGAATCAGCGAGGGGGTTTTGGTCTGGTCAAAACCCTGCGGCACAAATTCGACTATGCCTTCACCCACCAGATTGGCTGTGGCCACGGGCACGTTCTCTGCCTGGAGGCAGAACGAACTCAGTGCCGAGAAAGTCAATAAAATTCTGTTGAGTTTCATTATAAGTGTTTGATAATATTGGTTTCAGAGTGTTATTTGAAAGTCGAGAAACGGGCGAACATCTCAATGATGGCTCCCTGCTGAAGAATATCGGAGGGGTTGTCGTTATATTCGGTGCCGCTGAAATTCTTCAGGAACAGTCCGGTGTCGGCTTCGCGTGTGTACTGCCACGCATGTTCCAGCGTTTTGTTGATGGCGGCGGTATAGGTGGCGTTAGGCTCGATCTTGTTAAGCTCGGCGAAACCGCGCAGCATTATGGCGTTGAACCAGCGGTGGCCGTCTTTGATGATGGTGAACTGCTCGCCGGAATACTGCGACAGGAACCGCTGGAAGAAGGTCTTATAGCATGCCTCGGCCACATTCTTGGCGTCGGTCAGATACTGTTCTTCGCCTGTGGCGTTGTAGAGCAGCACGCCTGCCTGTATCATCTGGCCGGAGTTGTATGAGAATTTGGCAGTGCCTATGGTGCCGTCGGTCTTCTTGTTGTCGAAGTAGAGATAGTCGCCCGGATCCTGGAGATTCTGCTTTGTCCATGCGTAGATCTCCTTGGCGGTTTCAAGATATGCGGCATCGCCGGTCACTTCATAGAGTTTTGTGCACATGACCGCAGCCGGAGCATTGGAACATGTGTTTTTCGAATCGCGGTCGTTCTCACTCCAGTAAACGCCTCCGCCAAGTTTGTCGTCCATGCCTGAAAGCACGAATTCATACACACTTCTGGCTTTGTCAAGATACCAGCTGTCGCGTGTGAAGCCGTAGAGATCGGTCATGTCGATGCCGATCCATATGGCATCGTCGTAAAGGCGGTCGTCCCATGAGTTGGTGAAGCATGCAAAGCACTCGGGGGTCTTGCTGGTGTTGTAATAGCGTTCGAGGGTTGCCTTTATCTCGGCCTCATGTGTGGTGCGGAACTCAAGGTTCGATGTTGTCTGCACTATGGTGCTGAAGGCCGACACGATGGCTCCGAATCCCCAGCTCATGGCGTGGTCGCTGTATTCGGGCTGAGAGGGCTCGGCGCTTGTGCCCATATTGTTGGGATATTTCGAGAACCACATCTGGGCTTTGTCGCTCCAGTAGAGGTTGTGAACGGTGGCATAGGTCGATTCGGCGCGGGAAAGGAACTCCGAGTAATTGACCTCGGCTTTGTCGCCCGGTTCGAGAGGAATGATCGGATCATATTTCTCTTCGCATGAACTCAGCGCCAATCCGGCCGCTGCCGCCGCGATAATTATCTTGCTTTTCATCATTGGTTATGACAGTTGTTTCGGGTGTGACCGGAAGCAAAGAGGCTGACAGATGCCGTTGCCTTGCTGCCGGCTTCTTTGCTTCCGGTATTCTGGATTGTTATAGTTTCTCAAAATTGATTGTCATCGATTCCAGATCGAGAGTTATGCGGTATGTGCCCTCCTGCTCGGTGGTGATTTTCCACTTGTAGTCGGGTTGCTCGCCCGGAGTTATCTGGATCTCTGTGTCAGAGTTGATGTTTGCGTCGGGAACCAGAGGCTTGATGGTGGTTCCGCCGAAGTCGCGCTGTGCCAGAATCTTCATCTCACCTGCAATCAGCGGGCCGGTATAGGTGAAGATGTTGGGGTTAACCTTGTCGGCCTCGAACTCCGGAGCCTTCGAAGTGTCCCATTCGCCTACGGTGGCGTTTCCGATTATGTAGAGGTGCTCGTAAAGCACTTTGGCATAGCTCACCGACATGTCGGCCAGCGAGACATAGCTGCTGTATGTGCCCTCCTCGAAAGCTTCGAACAGATTGTCGGGCTGGCTTGCGTCGGTGCGGTAAACCAGTGTGCGGTTGTCGTCGCCACGGTTGTAAGAGGGCAGCTCGCTGCCCGGTTCGGTGATGAACTTGAAGGTTCCCGGCACGAGCTTGCCGCGGTAGGTGTAGATGCGGCCGTTTGACAGCTCTTCCATCTGTGTGGCCTCGTTGAGATCTGTGCCCCCTTCGGTGGCGGTGCCGGTTATGAACAGCGGTTTCGACTGAGGCAGGTAGGTGGTTACGGTGGTGATGGTTGTGGCTATTTCAGGATATTTGAAATATGGGCCGTCGACTTTGGCCGCCACACGGGCTTCGATTCTCACGGGCTGTCCGGCTGTGCGTCCCCATTTCTCCACGATAAGGTTGTAGAGTTCCGACGCGCTGTAGCTTACCGACCCGTTGGCCTCGCCCACAACCACATCGGTGGCGGTGGCGAACTCATTGTCGGCAACATCGACCTGAAAGAGATATGTGAACGAGTAGTCGGAACCGAGACTTGTGGCGGTGTTCCATGAGAAGGTGAGCACCGGGGTGTTGTCGTCGGTCTCTGTCAGCACAACGTCGTCGGCCGAGGCGGTGAGCACAAGCTGGTTGCGCTCGGGGGTCTTGTCGTCATCGTTGTCGCACGATGCCATCGGGAGGCAGAGCGACGCAAGCAGCAGAGGTATATAGTTTATTGCTTTCATGATTTCTGATATTGGATTTTACTGATTCTTTGTCGGGGCGCTCCCCGCAGACCGACTGAACGGGGTGCCGGGAGCGCCGGCTGAGGCTGTTTACCACTTGGGCAGCTGACGGAGATTCGGGTTCTTGTCGAGCTGGTTCTGGTGGATGGGGAGCCAGTAGTTCTTTTCGCTGAAGGCACGTGTAATCTCTACGCGGCGTTTGTAATAGGCTTTGCTGTTGTAGGGATCGGCGCTCTTTTCGGTTCCGAACTTGTTCATGCCGTAATAGTCACCGCGAAGAATGTCGATCTGTTTCCAGCGGCGGATGTCGTCGAAGCGGATTCCGTATTCACAGTTGAACTCCACGCGGCGTTCGCGGTGAATGGCCTCGCGCATGGCGTCCTGATCCTGCGGCATGGGGATCATCCCCTCTTCCGAGCCATACTGGGGGATGCCGGCACGCTCGCGCACAAGGTTGAGATATTTGGCTATGTCGGCGTGGCCGGGCTGGGCTTCGTTAAGAGCCTCGGCATAGTTGAGATATGCCTCGGCCAGACGGCAGATGATGCCCGGACGGTAAGGTATGACATAGTTGAGGATATTGGTCTCGGGGTGAACGCGCTTGCGGAGCAGATAGCCTGTCTGGGGAGCGTCCCACAGAGAGCCTGACTCGGGACGTCCGTCCTCGCCGTTGAAGAAGAAGTCGACCTTGCGGTTGCTCTGGCGGTAGTAGGCCTCGTTGAAGAGAACCGACACGTAGAAGCGAGGCTCGCGGTTTACATACATGTTGTAGAGCCCTTTGGGAGCCACGATGTTCATGGCGTTGGTTTTCTTGGCGCTGGGGTCACCCTCGATCCATTTGGTGGCGCGGATGTCGTCTTTTGTCGAGAAACCTTTTTCGGAGTAGCCCGATTCGGGGTTGATGATGGGGCTGCCGTCGGTGTTGTAACCCAGAATGGCGGGCAGACCGTTGGCCATGAAGAATGCGTCGACAAGCTCCTGGGTCACGCCGAGGCCACCCTGGCCCTTCGAGCCGCGGGGCACCGAGTGCTGGCTGTAAAGGTCGACAGAGCAGCTCGGACGGGCGAAAAGAATCTCCTTGTTGCCCTGGTTGAATTCGGTGTAGCACATGTTGGAGTATGACATGAACGGGTCGATAGAGCCGTCGGCGTTATACTCTTTGTAAAGTTCGTAGCCGTTGCGTTCGCATTCGGTTATCAGGTCGCGGCAGGCTTCAACGGCGCGAGTCCACTTCGAGGGGTCGTATGTAGAGTTGAAAATGTTCTCACCCTTGTTGTTCTTGAAGTTGGCATAGTCGGCGTCGTCGTTGCCGTTCACCAGCGGGCTTGCGGCGAACAGAAGCATGCGGGCACGGATGGCGAGGGCCATGACCGAAGTCGCGCGCCCATAGTAGCGGTCTTCGGAATAGCTTGCCGGAAGCAGTTTAGACACCGCTTTAAGCTCGCCGTCGATCCAGCTGATTACTTCGTCGTAGGGATTCTGGCCTATGAGAATCTCATCGGTAGTGTCGTTGATGTCGGTGAGCCATGTCTGCAAGGGTATGGCTCCATAGGTGTTTACAAGCAGGTAATAGTAATATGCGATGAGGAAACGCACTTCAGCCTTCATGTTGTCAACCTCGTCCTGATAGAGATACTGGGCGGGGAGAGCCTTGACGTTGTTGAGGAAGATGTATCCCTGGCGGATGCGCACAGGCAGGTCTCCCCAGAAGTTTCCGTTCCATGAGCTTTGCGGGTTCCAGTCGCCGAGCACTTTGTCGATACAGTCCCAGTCGGTGAATGCGCGCCAGTCTTGCGAGGGGGAGAAATCGTCGGCGTAGCAGTCGTAGTTACGCATCATCGGGGTGTAAGGGTCGGGAATGCCGTTGTAGATGTTGGCAAGCCACTCCTCGGTGCGGTTTTTCGAGTTGAACACCATCTCCTGTGTCAGGATGTCGTCGGGTGCGTTGTCGAGGAAGTCGGAACACGATGTGGCCGTGGCCAGCAGGCCGAGTCCGGCTATCATATATTTTGCTATGTTCTTTTTCATGACTTTTCTTTAAGAAATGTTTGGTCGGATGCTTGTCAGAATCTTACCTGAAGGCCGATTGAATAGGTTGACATGATGGGATATTTCAGACCGTTGTTGGTCGAGAGCTCCGGATCCCACAGTTTGAAGTTTGAGAAGTGGCAGAGGTTGGTGCCGCGCACAAACACGCGGGCGTATTCCATGGCCGCATTCTTGATCAGTCGGGTGGGGAAGGAGTAACCTATCTCCACGTTCTTGAGGCGGAGCATGCTCATGTCTTTGAGCCACCAGTCGGAGGTCTGCGAGTTGTTGGCGTTGTAGCCAAGGTGCAGGCGGGGATAGAACACGTCCTGGCTCTGGTTTTCGATTGTCCAGGCGTCGGAGGCGTTTTTGAAGATGTTGCCTTCGGCACCGATGGTTGAGCCGGGAAGGAAGTTCGACTGGTTTTCGCCGATAACGCGGTATGTGCGTCCGTTGCCCTGGAAGAACACGCCCACGTCGAATCCGCGCCAGTTCACATTGGCTCCGAAACCGTAGACCAGCTCGGGGTTCACTGTGCCGCCGATGGCAGTCTTGTCGACTTCGGTAATCTCGTTGTCGCCGTTCATGTCGACATATTTGATGTCGCCGGGATAAACGCGGTCAGAGAATTTCTGCACGGGAATCCCCTCCTTGAGCTGACCGGTCTTTACATCAACGAAGTCGTCTTCGGTGAAGAGGCGGTCTACTACAAGACCGAATATGGTGTTGACGGGCAGTCCGGTGCTTGAACGGTAGGTGCCAACTACCTGCAGATCCTCATCCTGTTCGATGATCTTGTTGCGGGCGTAGGTAACGTTTCCGCGCACTGAGAACGACAGGTCGTTGTTGATGCGTTTGTTGAGGTTGAGTTCCACCTCGAAACCTTTGTTGGTCACAATGCCGTAGTTGGCCCAGGGGAGGGCGGGGAAGCCGGCCGAGTTGGGGTAGTTGCGGCGCTGCATGAAGATGTCTTCGCGGCGTTCGTGGAAGAAGTCTACCTGGAACTCGAGCATGTTGAACAGACGCATTTCCAGACCCACGTTAGCCTTTTTAACCTTTTCCCAGGTCAGGTCGGGAGCGCCGGGAGCGCCCTCGCGCAGACCGTTTTTGCTCCAGAAGGTGTTGGAGTTACCCCAGGTGTAGCCTCCGGTGCCTTCGATGGTGGTGATGTATCCGAAGCGCTTCTGCGAACCGTCGTCGTTATAGAAGCGGTCGTTACCGGCCAGACCGTATGATGCGCGGAGTTTCAGCTTCTGGATGTAGGGAGTGGCGCTCTGCATGAATTTTTCTTCTGACACGATCCATCCTGCAGCCACCGAGGGGAAGAAACCGAAGCGGTGACCTTTGGCGAAGTTTTCGGAGCCGTTGTAACCGAAGTTGAATTCGGCGATGTAGCGTCCGTCATACACATACGAGGCGCGTCCGGCCAGACCTTGTGTGCGATATGAAACCTGGTCGCCGTCGTCATAGTTGCGCTGGTTGTAGAGCAGCAGGGCATCGACTGCGTGGGGGCCGAAGTGCTGGCTGTAAGAGAGGTTGGCTTCGAGATACATGCTGTAATTGCCATATTCCTCCCAGCGGTTGTAGCCTAAGAATTCGTCGCCTTCCTGGAGCACGATTGTCTGGAGCTCGCCGGTAACCGGGTCGCGCTGTGTGGCCGGATAGTAGTAGCGGGGGGCTTTGCCGCGGTCAACACCGTTGCGCGAATAATAGTCGTAAGAGAATATACCCTTTACTTTCAGGCCTTTGGTTATGCACTTGAGGTCTTGTTCAACCGAGAACAGCGATTCGAGCTTGCTTCGGCCTTCGCGATAGAAACCGCTCTGTGTCAGCTTGGCCCAGGGGTTTTCGTTTTCACGGGGTTTGGGGATCATGCCGTTGTCGTAGATCACGGGCACGGCGAAGGGGGTTGCCTTGAAGGCTGCCGAGAACACATCGTCGATACCCTCCTTGGGCGCGTTGCGGGTCTGGAGATAACCGCCCACGTTGACCTGCAGAAGGGTGGTGGGTGTAACGTTCATGTCGACGTTGGTGCGCAGGTTGAAGCGGTTTACAGTCAGGTTTGAATTGTAGTTCTGGGTCTTGTCATATTCCGTGATGCCCGATTCGTTGTAGTAGGCGGCCACAACCGAGTAGCGCAGGCGCTCGTTACCACCCGACAGGTCGAGGGTGGCGCGGGTGTTGTGGGCGTAATCCTTCGTGATTGCGTCGATCCAGTTCACGTTGGGATAAAGCTCGTGGTCATAGCCTGTGCGGTATTTGTTGATGAGGTCGCGCGAGTATATTTCCTGCCCGGTGTCCTGGATGTTGATGTTGTTGAGCAGTGTCAGATAGTCGGCTGCATCGAGGAATTCGGGGAGTTTCTCAGGGCGGGTGAACGAATGCTCTACAGATACATTGACGGTGGTTTTGCCGGCATGTCCTTTCTTGGTAGTGATGAGGATAACGCCGTTTGCACCACGCACACCGTAAACGGCCGATGCCGATGCGTCTTTAAGCACCGAGAACGATTCGATTTCGGCTATGTCGATGTTGTTGAGCGAGCGCTCGATACCGTCGACGAGCACCAGAGGAGCGTTGTTTCCCTTGAACGAGCTCATACCGCGGATCCAGAATTCAGAATCGTCGTAGCCGGGTTCGCCTGAACGCTGCACTGCGATCACACCGGCGATGTTGCCGGCAAGGTCGTTCGACAGCGAGCGAGTGGTGCCCACCGAAAGCTGGTCGGGGCGCACGCTTGTGATGGCGGCCACAACCGACGCGCGTTTCTGCACACCGTAGCCCACAACCACAACGTCCTGAAGCTGTGTCGATTCTTCGGCCATGACCACATTGATGATCTTGCGGCTTCCGACGGCTTCCTGAATCGAGGCCATGCCCACGAAGCGGTATTCGAGGGTGGTGTTCTTCGACGGAACTGTAAGCTCGTATTTACCGTCGATGTCGGTGGCGGTCACAACGGCAGGGTTGTCTTTGTCGACAACGGTAACGCCCGGAAGCGGCTCGCCGCTCTCGTCGGTAACATTACCCTGCACGGTTATCTTTCCTCCTTTCGCTGCGGGAGCACCTTTGTGTGAGAGGATGATCTGGGAATTTTTTATTTCCCAGTTGATGTCGGTCTGTCCGAACATCTGTTTCATGGCTTGCCTTACAGGTGTCTGATTGGCTTGCAAAGAGACTTTCTGATCGGCGTTGATTGTCGACGTATCATAGAAAAACGTGTAGTTGCTTACGTTTTCTATCTGCTTGATGGCCTCTGAAAGGGGCACATTCTGGAATGATACTGTCAATTTTTCCTCACTTGTCTGGGCCGTAAGGCTCAGTGAGGTCAGAAAGGTCAGAAATATGACCAGTTTCATTTTTAAGTTCATCCGATGAATATTTAAGGTTAAAAATTACATAGTGTAGGTCTGTCGGTGACGACAGATGCCCGTGATTGGCTAATTTAATTGTAAGTTCTTGGTTATGGGGACGAAAGATGTCGGGTTCTATTTAGGCATAATTGTTGGGTGTTAGTGGGTTGATATGGGGGTTATTGTTATAGAGTTTGTGTCGGTATAGGCGTAGTCGATAGAGCTTATTCCTTTCAGAATGGCCATTACCTCGTCGAGGCTTTGCCCGTCGATGGTGAATGTGTAGCTCTGGTCGTTGGGGGTGGCGGGGTCGATGGTTATGTCAACGTCATACCACTCGGAGAGATACGAACACACCTGACGCAGGTTTTTCCGGTTTACTTTCAGTTTGTCGCCTGTCCACGCTTTTGCCAGTTCAACATCGGCTTCTTCGATAGAGAGAGTCCCTGATTCTTTATCGAAACACCCTTCTTCTCCGGGTTTCAGAAACACGTTCTCCGACGGTGTGTCGCCGCTGACTATCTGCATAGATACCGAACCCTCATAGAGGCTCACGGTTGTTGTGGCGCAGTCGGCATAGGCATCGACATTGAATTCGGTTCCATGAACGGTCACATTCAGATTGCCGGCGCTAACCACAAAGGGCTCGCCTGTGTGGGTAACGCTGAAGAATGCCTCACCTTCGAGTTTTACCCGTCGTTCTTTGTCAGATGTGTAGGCTATCCGTGAGTTGGAGTTAAGCCATACAACGGTGCTGTCGGGCAACACGAACTTCGATTTTCCTGTCAGTGCCGAATAGGTGAGTGTCACAGCCTCGCTGCCGTTGCGCGGCGAGAACACCATCCATGCCAGCAAAGACCCTCCCAGCAAAAGGCCGGTTATCACGGCGGCGTTGAGCAGGTAGGTTTTCAGTTTAAGGCGTCGCCTTGGCTCGATGATATTTGGAGTCTGTGTCCTGGCGTCGATATGCCTCTGCATAATCGCCCAATAATGTTCGACATCAGGATTTACTGACGACGATTTCGCCTGGACATCATCCCAGATTGTGCGAAGGTCGGCCAGAACGTCGGCGTTGCCTTTGTCGGCGTCAAGCCATTTTTGCAGCATCTCTTCATCTTGAGGCTGCGTTTTTCCCTCGAATTTTTTAATGATAGCGGTCAACGGAAACTCAGTGCGCATAAGGTCGATTTTAAGGTTTGAACTTATGTGTTCACTTATATTGACAAAAAAAATGCTTATAACCCTTATTGCATCCTAAAAGTTTTTTCAGAAAATTTTCATGGGAGCGGTAAAGGAGACCTTCCGGGCGGCATGATCTGGTGTGGATCACAGTCAATATTGTCATTGCCGGAATGGATAGACTGCGACTTGCAGTGGCTGATTGCGATACTTTCGCTAACTTTGTCGGGAAAACGTCGGGTCTTGTTCCTGATGTTTCCGTTTGTGAAAAGAACTCTGTCTCGACATGAAAAACATTAGCCGAATTTCAATAACTGTTATTCTTGCACTTCTGATGCAGTGGGCAGGGGCCTACACTCTGCGTCAGATCGACAATACCGACGGTCTGTCAAACAGCGCCGTGCTGTCGCTGTGTCAGGATGAGGCAGGACGCCTGTGGGTGGGCACCTGCGACGGACTCAATCTTTTCGACGGCCGTCAGGTCTCGTTGTCCGGGCGCACTCTCTCTGAGATGAGTCTGACCGGTGAGCTTATTGCCGCGATGGCCGGAGCTGATAACGACCTTATGTGGGTATCCACCAATTACGGGCTTTACAGATATTCGCGCGCAGATAATTCTGTAAGGGCGTTTTCTCAGTTTCAGGAGATAAAGAATCTTAGTGTCAGCCCGCTCAATCATCTTTTTATTGTGTCGAAAGGGAATGCGGTTTACTATAACATGCCTGAACTGTCAGACAATTTTATCCATCTGCAAGGGCCGGCACTGGGGCGTCGGGAGGTTTTCGGCGTGAAAGCCACTGCCGACCGGCTTGTGATTTTTACAGACGGCGGAGTGGCCGTATGCACTCTTGCAGCAGGTTCTGACGGATATGATGCCGGCCGTATGGACTTTGTTGTCGACGAACCTATTGCAGGTTGCTTTATTCATGGCGACCGGATTTTTTATCTTGCCACCGACGGCATGATCAAGGAGTTTGACATAACATCGGCTGTGGCATCGGGATTGGTTGATGTGTCGGGGCTTATCGCACAGCGCGGCGATGTGAGCGATGTGGCCGTAGACTCACACGGGCGCATCTTCGTGGCTTTTGCCACCGGCGGTGTTGTCAGGCTTACACCTCATGCTGATGTGTTTCCCGAAAGCTATGCTGTTAAAGGGGCGGAGACTGTCTATGAAATAGAGGATATCGGGGTAAAGGGGGGAGCGTTCTGCCTGTTGCCCGACAGCAACCAGGATATAGTCTGGATCGGCAGCGACGGGAACGGAGTCTATATGTATGTCGAGGATGAATACTCTTTACGCACATTCCCGTATGCCGATCTGGGTAGTTCCATATCCCGTCCGATTCGCTCGATATACGTTGATTCGCGCGGAACCATGTGGCTCGGTACGAAAGGTGACGGAATTCTGAAAATCGACAATTTCGACCCCTGGCAGCGTGGAGGCGGCCTTTCCCCTTCGGTGATAACATCGTCGAATTCGGCGCTGGCCGACAATTCAGTCTATGCTTTCGCTCCGGCGCATGGCAACGGATTCTGGATCGGGAGCGACGGCGGACTGAATGCGGTTTCGGAAGATGGACGTATCTTCAGTGTTACGGCCGATGAGCCGCTGCGGTTCGTTCATGCCATCTGCCAGACATCGCCCGATTCGGTCTGGATCGCTACTGTGGGCAACGGGGTCTACAGCGCCCGTGTCACAGGAAGCTTCCCCTCTGCGGTGCGGCTGACCGGCATGAGGCGATATGTGGTCGAGGACGGCAATTTCAATTCTAATTTTTTCTTTGCCATACATAACGACGGCAATGGCCGCATTCTTGCCGGAAACCGTGGTTTCGGCCTGTTTGCGATTGAAAACGGCAAGCTGCGCGAGGTGCCTCTGAAAGGGAGATATTCAACCAAGACAGTAAACGATGTTTTCGCTGTTACAGGAACCGACGGGTGTCTGTGGCTCGGAACAGGTAACGGTCTGATAAAGTGCGCCGGAGATCATGAAACGGTGTGGAATGGCAGTAACGGATTCCCCCACAGCACGATACATGCGCTTCTTGACGACGGAGGGGGAAACATATGGGCGTCGACAAACCGGGGGCTGGTCAGGCTTGACAAATCAAGCGGGCAGTTTCAGATTTATTCGCGCGGCAGCGGTCTGGGAGTCACCGAATTCAGCGACGGAGCTGCTTTCATTCATGATGGCACGCTCTATTTCGGAGGGATAAACGGTCTGGTGGCGCTATGCCGCAACAAAGATGTGATTCCCGCCGGGAGAAACTTTGTGCCATCGCTGTTCATGAACGGGCTGAAAATTGCCGGGCGCGATGTAGATGCGGCCAATTATATGGATGGCGCCTCCGATGGCTATGTGCTGAGTCTCTCTCCTGAAGAAGCCACATTCACGCTGGAATTTTCTCTGCCCGACTATATTGATTCGGATGGGTATGAGTTTCTTTACAGGTTTTCGGATGATGACGACTGGATTCAGACCCCTGTTCCTGGAAGCCTTACATTCACATCGCTGCCTCACGGCGATTATCCATTGCAGGTAAAGGCGGTGAACCGGGCAACCGGAAGAGAGACATATGTCAGAGAGATGGGTATCCGTGTGGCGCCCCATTGGTATGAGTCGATTCCGGCAAAGGTGGCCTACTGCGTGGCGGCCCTCATGCTGGTATGGCTGATATGGATTGTCAGAAGCCGGGCCGCAAAAAGGGCGCGTGAAGGTTTTATCCGGAAGATACGCCATGAGCAGAAAGAGAAGACTTATGAGGAAAAACTGCGTTTCTTTACAAATATAACCCATGAGTTCTGCACGCCCCTGACTCTTATCCAGGGGCCTTGCGAGCGGATTCTGTCGCATGCGGGCGCCGACGTGTATGTGCGCCGCTACACATCGCTGATAAAAAGCAATGCCGAACGGCTCAACTCGCTTATCCAGGAGGTGATAGATTTCAGACGTGTGGAGACCGGAAACCAGCGGCTGGAGATAGCCGGAATAGATGTATCTGCCGTGTGCAGCGATATTTTAGCTTCGTTCGATGTGATGAAAGAGCAACGGGGCGTTACACTTGAAAGTGATGTGCCCCCCGGCATAGTGTGGCCTACCGATTACAAATGCTTCACGAAGATAGTGTTCAATCTGGTTTCAAACGCCTTCAAATATACTCCGTCGGGCGGTGTTATCAGAGTGGGAGTGATGGTAGCGGATAACAGATTAGTATTGAAAATCTATAACACCGGAAAGGGGATCCGGCCGGAAGACCGCGGACGGATTTTCAACCGTTACAGCATTCTTGACAATGTTGAGGAGAACGCTACCCGCGGGCTGTCGTCGCGCAACGGTCTCGGATTGGCTATCTGCCACAGCATGGTATCGTTGCTCGGAGGCACGATTGTGATAGAGAGCGAGCCAGACCGCTATGCCGAGTTCATCGTAACCCTTCCCGAGCGTGAGGCCGATGTTGCCCTGGCCCCATTGAAAGATAGTGAGTTGCCGTTGTTGCCTGAAATGGCGCAGCCATCGCCGGCGGTGGAGGAGACACCGGCTGAGTTGACGTTCAGGCGGCGCGATACGGGTGTGACTCACGGGCGCATATTGCTGATCGACGACAATAAAGATATTCTGTCGCTGCTTGCCGACAGCCTCGACGAATATGAGGTTGTAACGGCAAGCAACGCCGAAGAAGCCTTGGAGAAGGCCCGCCGGCAGATGCCCGACCTGATAATAACCGATATAATGATGCCGGGAACCGATGGCCTCCAGCTTGCCGCAACAATCAGAAACGACCGCCACATGAGCCATGTGCCGCTGATTATCCTTTCGGCCCGTAACAGCACCGACGACAAGGTGGAGGGCTTGCGCTCGGGGGCCGACGCCTATGTGACGAAGCCTTTCACGCTGGGCTACCTGCGGGCTGTCATAGCGCGTCTTTTGCAGGGGAAGACAGAGGTCAGGGAGTATTACAGTTCATCGGCCTCGGCCTATCAGTACAGCAACGGGAAACTGGTCGACAACGAGAGCCGCGATTTTGTAGACAGGCTTAACAGTTTTATAGACTCCAATCTTGACAATCCGGAACTATCGCCCGAAAAACTTGCGCAGCATTTCCAGACGAGCACCCGGAATCTTTATCGAAAGATGAAAGATCTGGGGCTGATGCCTCCAAACGATTTGATCAAAGATCACCGCATAGCATACGCCTCCCGTCTGCTTGTCACAACCTCACTGACCGTGCAGGAGATTCTTTTCCGTTGCGGCTTCAACAACCGCTCGCATTTCTATAAGGAGTTCGACCGCCGCCATGGCATGACTCCTAAAGACTATCGCATGAAAAATCGCACTGAAACCGGCTCTGAAGGCGTGTGAGCGCGTTTGTTCTCATTTGTGACTTATGTGTTCTCATTTGTGACATTGCACAGTTGAGAGCGGTTTCTGCACAGATAATGACATTGTTGCATCAGAAAGCATTGTAAATTTGCGACAACGAAACTCAGCGATACGACTCCCTCCCTCAAACCAAAATTCACAATAGTACAAACCATGAAATTGTTTCAGATTATCACCCCTGCGCTTGCAATGATCTCGATTACCGCCTGCTCTGTAAACAAAGAGGGGGCCGAAGCTGCGAAAGGTAACAAGTATGCGGCCATGGCGCGTGAAACCATTGATTCGCTCTATTCAAATTATTCTATTCCGGGAGAGACGCTGCTGCGTGAGAACTATCCTCACGACACATCTTATCAGGCAACCTATCTGGCACGCAACGATGCCCAGCCTCACAATCCGTATTCTTATCTCTGGCCGTTCTCAGGCACATTCTCGGCGGTAAGAGCGCTTTATGAGGCTACCGGCGACACTGCTTATGTGTCGATGCTTGAAAAGAGGGTGCTTCCGGGTCTGGAACAGTATCTTGACGCCACCCGTGTGCCGACCGCATATGCGTCGTATGTAAACACGGCTCCGGCAAGCGACCGTTTCTACGACGACAACGTATGGCTGGGAATAGATTTCACAGATCTCTATCTTGCCACCGGGCGCCAGGGCTATCTTGACAAAGCCCGCATGATATGGAAATTCATAGAGAGCGGCACTGACAGCGAGCTTGGAGGCGGAATTTACTGGTGCGAGCAAAAGAAAGCAGGTAAAAACACCTGTTCCAACGCTCCCGGATCGGTTTACGCCCTGAAGCTGTTCAAAGCCACAGGCGACAGCGCTTATCTCGACGCCGGAAAGTCGCTGTATGAATGGACAAAAGCTACACTTCAGGACACCACCGACTGCCTGTATTTCGACCATATGACCCTTGCCGGACGTATCGGCACGGCGAAATTCGCATATAACAGCGGGCAGATGATGCAGGCTGCGGCGTTGCTTTACAATCTGACCGGCGACCAGGCATATCTTGACGATGCACAGGCGATAGCGTCGAGTGCCCACACCCGCTTTTTCGACAAACGTGCCACCGATGACGCAGGCGAGTTCCCCCTGTTCTCGAAAGGAAATGTATGGTTCACCGCAGTCATGATGCGCGGCTATGACGAGCTGTATAAGGCCGATGGAAACTCCCGCTACATGGACGATTTTGTGAGAAACATCGATTATGCGTGGAATAATGCCCGCGACACCTCATGCGGACTGTTTCACGAAGACTGGAGCGGGGAGGAGAAGGATACCAAGAAATGGCTTCTGACTCAGGCGGCGATGGTAGAGATGCAGGCTCTGGCAGCCGGATATACTTCAGGCAAGGATGCCGAGACCGCCAAGGCGGAATAAACCGGGGCGAACAGAGTCTCAAATCAAGAACAGCAAGAATAAATCAAGAACATGAAAGATAAAAATATGAAACACCTTTCCCTTTCGCTGGCGGCAGCCGCCACGCTTATGACCGGATTCGCTGCTTCGGCAGCCTCGGCCCCTGTATGCGCGGCCGACAATACAGCAGTGACAGTCACCCCCGATTACAGCGTGACAATGCGTCCGGCTGTGAAAGACCGTCTGTTCAAGTCGAAAGAGGTTGAGAAACAGATTGCCAGAGTAAAGGCCATGCTTACCAACAAGAAGCTGGCATGGATGTTTGAAAACTGCTTCCCCAACACAATCGACACGACTGTTCACTACCGCAAGGGAGCCGACGGCAAACATGACACGTTTGTATATACCGGCGACATCCACGCCATGTGGCTGCGTGACTCGGGCGCGCAGGTGTGGCCTTATGTTCAGTTTGCCAACAACGACAAGGAGCTGAAAGATATGCTTGAGGGTGTGATACGCCGCCAGTTCAAGTGCATCAATATAGATCCTTATGCCAATGCCTTCAACGACGGCCCTACCGGAGGAAGCTGGATGAGCGACCTGACCGACATGAAGCCCGAACTTCATGAGCGCAAATGGGAGATAGACTCGCTGTGCTATCCGATCCGTCTGGCCTATGCCTATTGGAAGGAGACAGGCGATGACTCGATTTTCGACGAAGAGTGGCTTGCGGCCATCGAGAATGTCTACAACACATTTATCGAGCAGCAGCGCAAAGAGGGCCGTGGATCATATCGCTTCCAGCGTAAGACCGAGCGCGCTCTTGACACTCTGAATAATGACGGATGGGGTGCACCGGTGAACCCGGTGGGTCTTATCGTGTCGAGCTTCCGCCCGTCGGACGATGCCACCACACTCCAGTTCCTTGTGCCCTCGAACTTCTTCGCGGTTGCTTCGCTCCGCAAGGCGGCCGAAATCCTTTCGACCGTGAACAAGAAGCCCGAGATGGCGTGGAAATGTCAGGCTCTGGCCGACGAGGTTGAGACTGCCCTGAAGAAATATGCCACTTACAACCATCCTGATTTCGGCACGATCTATGCCTTCGAGGTTGACGGTTTCGGAAACCATCTGCTGATGGACGATGCCAATGTGCCCAGCCTGCTGGCTATGCCTTATCTCGATGAGATGGATGTGAATGACCCTATCTACCAGAACACGCGCCGCTTTGTTTGGAGCGAAAGCAATCCGTATTTCTTCCGTGGCGAAAAGGGTGAGGGTATAGGTGGCCCGCATATCGGTTATGACATGGCTTGGCCTATGAGCATAATGATGAAGGCTTTCACTTCGACCGACGACAATGAGATCAAGGAGTGCATAACGATGCTTCTGAACACTGATGCCGGCAAAGGTTTCATGCACGAGTCGTTTAATGTGAACGATCCGAATGATTTCACCCGCGAATGGTTCGCATGGCAGAACACTCTGTTCGGAGAGCTGATCATGAAACTCGTTTCAGAGGGGAAAGTGGATCTGCTCAACTCTATCGAGGTGTGACACACAGGTCTGTGTCATGTCTTTCGACAAAGAAACAAGGTACAATTTCTAATGTAAAAAAATCACTGGCCGGTGCAGTTGTAGTTATGTCACTCTCATGGTCAGCTGAAAAATGATTGTTTCGGGTTGTAGATTCCCGATTAAAGAATAGTTAAAGAATCGTTGTTAAAATAGAGTCATTTGCACTTTTTTGGATAAGGTTAGATTTTAGGTTAGTATGAAAAAGTTATGGTAAAGAAGTTGTTATAACTGGCAAATGACAGAAAAATCGCCTTTAGCGTGTTGCTAAGGGCGTTTTTTCTGTTTATAGGCGTCATAGGCCGGGGGGGTGCATTTGCGCTCGATATTTAGCAGGGCCGATTTGGCCGCCAGCCCTCCGGCATAGCCTGTGAGCGCCCCTCCGGCTCCGATTATACGGTGGCATGGTATGATCACAGAGATGGCGTTAGCCCCGACTGCGTTGGCTACGGCCCGCACTGCCTGCTGTTTGCCAACAAGGGCGGCAAGGTCGCCGTAGGTCAATGTGGCGCCGAATGGTATTGAGAGCAATGCCTCCCAGACTGATTTCTGAAACGGTGTGCCACACAGGCATAGGGGAAGCGTGAAATGGCGCAGCTGTCCTGAAAAATAGCTGTCGAGTTGCCTTGCGGCTTCGGCGAGCAGCTCTGACGAACCTTCTGCGGTCGTGGCCCGGAGGTGTCGGGAGAGGCGCGATATCACCGCGGAGGCGTGGGTGGAATCAGTCCAGTCGCACAGGCAGATGTGTCCGTTATGCTCGCCGAGCATCAGGCTGCCGCATGGCGAGGTGTAGATGCTGGTTGTAATAATCTGAGTATTCATTGGTCAAGGGGCTGTTTTGTGTTGTGAGACTGAGATGATGCAAAAGTAATGAAAATTTTTTTGGGAACAGCTGTAACAAAAAAATGTGAAGGGAGTCTTATGTGTGTAGGTCTACAAAACGGGAGAGATGGCCGATGCCGAGGATGCGGTGCAGGATGTGTTTGTGCGTCTGTGGGAGAGGCGTTCGGCTCTCGCTGAAATCGGCAATGCGGAGGCTTATGCGATTAGAATGGTGAAGAACCGGTGTGTCGACATGATTGCCGGCCGCCGTCAGAATTCGGATTGTATGGCTGATGCCGCCATCCACTCTGAGGATGATGTAGGCGCACGTGTGGAGTCGCGCGACAGGCTGGAGCATGTGATGGATATAATCGGGAAGTTGCCTGAGAACCAGAGACGTGTGTTGACCATGCGCGATATCGATGATTGCCCGATGGATGAGATCGAGCGCCAGACCGGGCTTTCGGCGGTGAACGTAAGGGTGATTCTGAGCCGTGCCCGCAGCTCGATCAGGAAATATTTCTCAAAATGACATGATATGACTGACGACAGATATTTCGAAGAACTTACAGAAAGGTATTTCAACGGACTTACCAGCGAAAGTGAGGAGGCCGAGCTCCGGAGGTTTTATCTACATAGCGATGTGCCGGAACATCTGAAAGGGGAGCGGGATATGTTTCTTGCCTTTGATGGCCTGCGGTTGCCCGACGGATTTGACAAGCGGCTTGAACAGCGGATCGACAGTCTGGCCGCCGATGAGCGCCGGGGGCGGATGAGGCTATGGCTGAGGCGGGCTATAACCCCTCTGTCGGGGGTGGCGGCCTGTCTGGTGCTTGCGATTGCAGCCACTGTATGGCCACACAGAACCGAGACAGCGCAGGCTGTTGACCTCACTCCTGAGGAGATTGGCGCGCAGACCAATATGGCCCTTACGCTTCTGGCTGAAACTCTGGGAAAGGGGATGGATGGTGTGGCTACTGCCGAGAGGGTTACATGTGTAACCGCCTCGAAGGCATATGATGTTGTAAACAAGTAGACTTAAAAGTCCGAAAACTTACTTATTAAAAACGAATGATATGAAACGTTTGATAATGATAATTCTGTCGGTTCTGGCCGTATGGCTGGGTGCCGGTGCACAGAGCGCGTTTTTCGATAAGTGCGATGACATGAAAGATGTGACAACCGTCTATATATCAAAGGCCATGCTGAAGATGGCCAAGAATATAAATGCCGGCGGTGATATGAACTTCGCTCCTGTCGTCAACAAGATAAGCAGCATAGAGATTGTGACTACCGAAAACCGGAAGAGTATCGCCGAGGTCAGGAAGCTTGCCGGGATGTTCAGCACCAAAAACGGGTATGAGCAGCTTGTGAGAGTGAAAGATCCTGAACAGCGCGTTACTGTTTTCAGCAAGACCGGCACGCCGGAGAACGAATTTGTCATTGTAGCCGACGAGGGGGAATCGGAGCTGTCGGTGATTGTGATACGCGGATCTCTGACCGTAGAAGATGTCACGGCGGTTGTAGAGGCCGGCAAGAAGTGAGGCGGGTCAGCCTGAAACGGCAAGAGGTTTCAATCAGGGCTGTTGCCCGAGGTATAAAACGAGGCCTTGTGTCAATTTTGTTTTTTTGACACAAGGCCTTGAATGTTGGTTATGTCAGGCTGATCAACGGGTCGGTGTTACAGGAACTATAGTGCCGTCGGGGTTGAATGTGAGACGGTCGATGCAGACCTCGCGGTGGGTGCCGGGGCTGTTGTCGAGATATGCCGGATTGATGCGGTGGTAGACTATGCGCCAGTCGTTGGTGGCGGGAATGCGTATCACCGAGTTGTGGGCCGGGCCGTAGATGCCCTCGGCGGGGTTCTGTTTCAGAACAACGGGCTTTTTGGCCACTTTTATCGGGCCGAGGGGGGAGTCGGAGGTTCCATAGGCCACATGATAGTTGGGCGAACCTGTGTCGTCGACCGACCACATGAAGTAGTATGTGCCGTTGTTGTAGAACACATAAGGGGCTTCGCGATAGGCGAATGTCTCGAGTGTGCCACCTTTTGGAGTCATCACTGTCAGAGTCGAGTCAACCACAGAGGTCATATCGGGAGTCAGCTCGGCGCCGGCCATGTAACCGTTGCCCCAGTAGAGATAGCTTTTTTTGCTGACAGGATCGGTGAACACATCGACATCGATCTGCTGGCCACGTCCGGTAGGAGATGTGGTGACGATAGGATGTCCGAGATCGACAAACGGCCCGACAGGAGAGTCGGCAACGGCCACTCCGATCTGTTTTCCCCCTCCGGCCACCGGATTGCCGCTGAAATAGAGGAAATAACGGTAACGGCCGTCGATAAGTTTCTCTTCAATAGCCGGTGCCCATGCGTTGCCGTCGGCCCAGCCTACCTGATCTGACGCGAGATCGAGCACGATGCCTTCGTCAGTCCAGTCGTAGAGATCGGCTGATGAGAAGCATCTGAAGTCTGTGCCTCCCCATCCGGGTTTGCCGTCGGAGGTGGAATAGATGTAGTAGCGTCCGGTTTTGTGAGAATACATTATCTCAGGGTCGGCGTGGAATCCTGGCAGAACCGGATTGCTGCTGACGTGGATGTTGCCCATGTCGTCGGACGGCCAACGTTTTACGAGGCGTCGGAGTTCTGCATTGGTGATGGGGATCACAGTGCCGTGTCGCGGATGGAAGTTCATTGACACATCAGAGTCGATGATCTTGAAATTTTTGAGATCTTCGGTTTCGGTGAACTGGTATTTCCCTTTCATGTAGACGTCGTACATGAGTATGTATTTGTCCTGGCCGATAAGCTTGAATGTGCCTGCGCCCTCGACGGCTTCGGGTGTCTGCTGCTTGTATTCGTCATCCTCCTGCCATTTGCCCGAAGTGAGCGACTCGGTGGTGGCCACGCGTATGCCGTTGCCATGGCCTTCGGTTTTGTGAAAGAGGTGATAGCGCCCGTTGTGGTAAACTATGTCGCCGTCGATGCACGATTTGCCTTCGCGCGGCAGAAACAGCGGCTTGGGTTCTCCTTCGAGATCGGTGAACTCGGGATTGGCGTAGGCATAATAGATAATGTCGGGGCCGTTGCCGTGTTGCATCGACCAGTAGACCATTATTTTTCCGGCCTCACGGTCATAGATTGTCTGCGGGGCCCATACGCGTTTCAGATTGCGCTGGTCGGGGTATCGTTTCTGGATGTTAACCACCGAATGGTTCCAGTTTATGAGGTCGGTCGATTTCAAGAGCACCATGGCGCGGTTTGAATCCCATCCGTTATCAGAAACCATGTCGGTCACAACCATGTAGAATGTCTTGCCGTCGGGGCCGCGCAGAATATGTGGGTCGCGCACACCGCCGGTTGATGATATCGAGTCGGAGAAGATTACCGGCTGGTTGTTGTTGAGAGCATAGTAGTTGTAGCCGTCCATGCTTACGGCAAACCGTATCTGCTCCTGATCGATGCGGTTACCGGTGAAATAGGTGAAAAGATAGGCGCTCATGTCTTTTTCCTCGATCTGGGAGGCAGCCGGCAAAGAGCAGGCCAATGCGAGGAGTGCGCCGGTGAGATTGCGTAGATTCATCAGGGTTATATTGTTTTTTAGATTTGTTTAATAATCGTGTGGTTGAGTTATATCTGTTTGATTGTCATATTGCGACCTTCGATGCCCGCGAGTTGCCGTTGTCGAGAGTCTCGACACGGATATAGATGCCCCGCTGAAGGGGGAGGGTGGTTCCGGCCAGAGTGCCCTGCGGGGTGTAATAACGTGTGGACACTACGGTGCCGGCGGGTGTATCGGCCGATATGGTCTGTTCTGAAGCGAGGTTTTCGATTATGTCGGTGATGTCGACCGGCGATATGCCGCGGTGGGTGGGTGTCACGGGGCGTATTGTGCCGTCGGCGTTGAATTCGAGCTTGTCGATGCACACTTCACGGTGCACACCGGGGTCGTTGCTGACATAATTCTTATTGATGCGATGGTAAACGATATACCATTCGTCGCGTCCGGGCACATTTATGACCGAGTTGTGGCCTGTGCCGTAGATCCGGTTTTCGGAGTCCTGTTTGAGTATTACAGGATTGGCGGCTACGGTTATAGGGCCGAGGGGGGAATCGGATGTGCCGTAGGCAACGTGATAATTGCGTGAGCCGGTGTCGTCGACCGACCACAGGAAATAGTAGATTCCGTTGCGGCAGAACACGTAGACCCCTTCGCGGAAGGCATAGGTGGAGAGAGAGCCTCCGGCGGGAGTGATGACGCGGGGATCGGACGGAGAGGTCATGTCGCCGTCGAGCCTGGAGGCTACCAGAGAGCCGTTGCCCCAGTAGAAATAGCTCTGGCCGTCGGTCGGGTCGGTGAACACGTCGGAGTCGATAAGCTGTCCGGATGCGATGTTCTCGCTCACCATCGGGTAGCCGAGGTCTCTGAACGGCCCTACGGGAGTGTCGGCAACGGCGCATCCGAGGGTCTTGTAATTGTAGTCGGGGTTATGCCCGCTGAAGTAGAAGTAATAGCGGTAGGCTCCGTTCTCGAATTTCTCTTCGATCGACGGGGCCCAGGCGTTGCCGGTTGCCCAGCATACGGCCTCTGACGATAGGTCAAGGATACATGTTTCTCTCTGCCAGTTAACGAGATCGGCCGAAGAGTAGACGTCAAAGCTGTAGCCTCCCCATCCGGGATAGCCGTCGGTTGTGGGGTAGATGTAGAAGCGTCCTGTGAGATGGCTGAAAAGCACTTCGGGGTCGGCATGGAATCCCGGCAGAACCGGGTTTGCCTCGATTGCGGCCGAGACCTCGAAGGTTTCGGTGGAACTGGCGCAGGTTACAGTGTAGGTGACAGCTCCGGCAGTGAAATCCTGAGGGCCTGAGGGCGATACAGATGCGCCGGGCGACGCGGTGAGCTGTGGATCGAACGATGTGAGGTCTGCGGCCGGGGTGACAGGCATATAGACCGTGTTGCCGCTGACGGTGAAATTGTCGGTGCGAACCTGGGGATTGCGTGCTCCGGTGACGGTAGCCTTTGTCGCTGTCATGGGGAAGGCCTCAAGCAGACGGGCAACTTCGGCTGGGGTAACAGCCATAACTGTGCCGTGGCGCGGGGTGAAGGCTCCGGATGTTTTGGTTTGCGCGCGCAGGGTGAAATGTTCCAGATCATCGGACGAGCAGAACTGATAATAGCCGTCGCCATAGCAGTCATACATCAGAATCCATGTGTCGCTGTTTATGAGCCTGAACATTCCGGCCCCTTCAACGCCCACGCTGGTTTGCTGGAGCGGGGCTGAGGGGTTGCTCCACTGGCTTCCGTCGGGCATGCCCGGTTCGGCAGTCAGTCGCGAGGCGGTTACCTGGCATATGCCGCCGGTGCCTTCGTTTTTGTAGACCATGTGGTAGAGCTGCGTGCGTTCGTCGTAGATTATGTCGCCGTCGATGGTGGCCGAACCGCGGTCGTAGAGGTAGACCGGATCGGAAATCAGCCCGGTGAAATCGTTGTTGGCGTAGCAGTAGTAGATTTTATCGTAGGTGCATTTACCGTCGTTGGTCAGCAGTGAGAAATAGACCATGTAGCGTCCGCGGCTTCCGTCTTCGTTGGCATAGTCGGGATCCCAGATCACTTCGGGCGCCCATACGCGTGTCACATTTTTCCATTCGGGGAATCTGTCGGGGAAGTGAACTGTGGAGTGAGTCCAGTTTACAAGGTCTGTGCTTCGATACATCACGATTCCGCGGTTTGACGACCATCCCTCGGCACAGCGCATGTCGGTGGCCACCATGTAGAATGTCTTGCCGTCGACTCCGCGGAGTATATGCGGGTCGCGGATGCCTTTTTTGATGGCCACTGTGTCGCTTGCCATTACACACCGGCCGTTGTTGAGCGGTGTAAAGTTATAGCCGTCGGTGCCGAGGGCATAGTAAAGGTTCTCGTCGCTGTTAGAGGGGAAGTAGGCGAAGAGATATGCGCTGTAATCCTCTTCTTCGGCCACGGTTACAGTGAAATCTCTGGTGGCTGACGCGTTGTTTCTGACTGCGCGTGCGGTCAGCGTCACTTCGTGTGTGCCGCTGCCGGCGGGGGAGAGGCGGAGAAGTTTTCCGGCGTCGGTAATGTAGCTGCGGTCGCAGGAAGTCCAGATTATTCCAGACCCTTCAGGAGCAAGCGATGGCAGTGCGAGATCAGAACGCAGATTAGAGGTGTTTCCGGGAATGGAGAGACGGCTAAGGTCGAGTGTGACGCACTCTTCGTCAGACAGGAGGGGCTGCACAGTGGCGTTGAATGTGAATGTTTCCGATACATCGCCTTTTGAGGCTGTGGCACTCAAAGTGAAGCTGCGGGGGGATTCGCCGGGCTGCGGACGGTTGACTGTTCCTGTTGAGGAGAGCGCGGTTTCATCGCCCGACTGCCATATGACGGTTATGCCGTTGCCGAGATTGCCGGGCAGGGTGACATTTGAGCGGATATCGGAGAAGTCGAAATTCTGCATGGCTATGGCTGAACGGAGCTGTTCTTTGAAAATGGCGGCATTCAGAGCACGCAGACCGGGGTTGGCTGCTATTTCGCTTATCTCATCGGGCGAGAGGGCCGACTGATAGATGCGGAAGTCGGCATACATGGCCCCTTTCAGCATTACATCGCCGCTGTAGGGGGAACGTCCGAGCCAGTTCTGCGGGGTTGCTCCGAGTTCTGCGGGGTGCATGCTTACCGGTGATGTTTTTTTCAGCATGCCGTTGAAATAGACTGAGGCATTATCACCGTTCTGGACTATGATCAGGTTAGTCCACTCCCCTTTGGGAAACTGAGTGTCGGCCGATACGGTCTGCTCGCCGCTCCAGTCGGTATGGGTGATGGAGTAGCGCGACTGGTTTGCGCCGAAAAACAGATAGCCTGTAGAGCTTGAACGGCTGAAGTTGAATATGAAGTTTCCGTTCTGGCCGAGGGTTACATATGAGGGGATGCAGAGGTCGACAGAGATTGTGAAATCGCCGGAGAGTGAGGAGATGATTTCGCCGGCTTTGGTTCCGAAGTCGAAGTAGCCTCCGTTGTCGCCGAGGTTCACAATGCCGACATCGCCGATTTTTTCGAGTCTGGCGCCATCGCAGGCAGTTCCCTCATAGAGACCCGATGTGTCGGATGC
>CAMWTV010000010.1 GCA_947177215.1 uncultured Muribaculaceae bacterium | reverse complement strand
CATGTGCGCCGCCCTCGACATTTACCGAGACCTGCTTCATCTGCCATGAGCAGGGCCGCGTTTTAACCTTTTTTATACATTCCAAATTCACAATATACGGCTGCGATTTCATAAGAAACCGCAGCCCTTTCATACTGCCGCAAACAATTTGCAAGCATTTAACAATCCAAGCTTTACAAACGAGCCGGACTACACAATAACCCTTGACAAAGGGCTTGCAAACAGGACTTCATATTATGTATCTTTGTATCTCACATTTTTCATTGTCATTCTACCGGAAAAATCAATCAATATAACAGATGAAGGTTTCATACCAATCAAATCATTACAGAACCTCCATGACAAACGGCCGTTCATGGACTTCGAGTCTGTCAAGAATATTAGCAGCATTGTGTGTAATAGGGGCATCATGGACGGAGGCCAACGCCGTAAAGGCTCGTCCGGGCCTGAACGAAGTGACACAGCCTGACGGCACCATGCTAAGAGTGAGCATTCATGGCGACGAGACATTTCACTATTACCTTTCTGAAGACGGATACCCAATTCTAACAGTGGGTGACACCTACTATTACGCATCGGCCGATGCTTCCGATCCGCTGAAAGCATCACCGTTCAAAGCCACAGCTCCAGATCGGCGCACGGATGCGGTAAAAGAATTTCTCGGCACTGTCGATGCGGCATCGGCTGTAAAACGGATGGTCTCGGCAGCCCGCGACATGACCAAAGCAAAACGTATCAGTAAGGCTCCGATGCGCATAGACGGCTCCGGACGCCCCCATTACGGACTGTTTCCCGACACCTCGTTTCCTTCGACAGGTGAGCCTAAATCGCTTGTCATTCTGGCAGAGTTCGCCAATGTGGATTTCCTGACACCCGACGCCAAAGATTATTTCACTGAAATGATGAACGGAGAGGGTTACGGCCTCAACGGCGCTACGGGAAGCGCACGCGATTATTTCATCGACAACTCGAACGGAAAATTCAAACCGACATTCGATGTCTTCGGCCCCGTAAAACTCTCGAAACCGATGAGCTATTATGGCAGCAACGATGATTTCGGCAACGACATACGCCCGCATGAGATGGTGGTGGAAGCCTGCCGCCTGCTTGACGACGAGATAGATTTCACTGAATATGATGTTGACGGCGACGGTGTGGTCGACAATGTGTTTGTGTTTTACGCCGGACGCGGAGAAGCCACCGGCGGCGGCGCCAGCAGCATATGGCCTCATTCATTTCAGATAACCAAATCCGACCCCGACAACCCGCATGTTGTAGACGGAGTGCAGCTCGACTCATATGCATGCACCAACGAGTGGGTTGACAACCACACATGCGGAATAGGAACTTTCTGCCACGAGTTTTCGCATGTGATGGGGCTTCCCGACCTGTATTCGGTGCACTATACCGGAGCTTTCACCCCCGGCGACTACACACTGATGGACAGCGGAAGCTACTGCAACGACGAGAAAACCCCTACGGGATATTCCATATTCGAGCGGTATGCTCTCGGCTGGATAGATCCGTACATGATTACGGGTCAGGAGGAATTGGTGACACTGGATCCCGTTCAAGAAAACCGCGGGGCCATTATCCATGCTCACGACGAGGGAGAGTTTTTTCTGCTTGAAAACCGCCAGCGCACAGGATGGGACAAATATCTGCCCGGTCACGGCCTGCTGGTGTGGCATGTAGACTATCTTGAGCGCAAATGGGCCGATAACATAGTGAACGACGACGGGGATCACCAGTATGTGGACATTGTGGAGGCCGACGACATACAGACAAACGACACTCGCGACGGCGACACGTTTCCAGGCGCGGCAGGCATAACCTCACTAACCGACGACACCACCCCCTCGCTGCGCCCGTGGTCGAACCGAAAGCTTAAAACCGCCCTGACAGATATAACCGAAACCGACGGCATGATTACATTCAAGGTCAACGACTCCGGGAATTCAGGAACACACATCACGGCGACCGACGGAATAAGAATCGCTGTGACCGGGCGTACTCTCAGTGTCACAGCCCCCGAAGGGGCGGTGTGCAGCGTAATCACCCCCGCCGGGCTCACCATTTATGCCGGCCCCGCCTCAGGATGCGAGCTCACATTGCCATCGGCGGGAATATATCTCGTAGGGATGGAAGGAGCAGTGGAAAAGATAGCCGTAAGATAAACAGCCTCAAACAAAACCTTCTTTCCAGACCGGCCTTTTATCAGAAAATCAACCAATCATTTTTTCATATGGTCAGAAAATTTTTACTATCGCTGTCGGCCGTCACACTGTTGTCGTGGCCGGCAACGTGGGGCGCAAACCAGCCGCTGGCTGCCAAAGCCCACAGAGATGCGCCGACCGCATCGGCACTAAGCCATAATCCGAAGCATGTGGCTGCGCGAACCGACAACGAATTCAAATCAGCGGAGATAAAGTCTCTGTGCCGCAAAACCGGACAGATCGCATCGCCCCACAGTTTTTCAATCCCCACAGTCAACCGGACTCTGGCGCCACATGCCGCCGGCAGCTCCGCCCCGATACGCGGTGCGGTGCTATATTCGACCAACTGGAACAACATAGCCTCATATGGCCTTTATGAGTTCCCGACCGACAAAACACCTGACGCGGCAACCCCGGTAGTGTTAAGCGAGGACTGGAACGCAAATGCGGGGTCGGTTTATGCCGGACGCAAATATATGGCGATCAACAAGGTAGAGTATTACGGCGAGAATATCGTAAGCGGATATATCTACAACACCGAGACCTGGCAGCGAGAAAGAATAGTTTATCTTGACCAGAGCTTCCAGGCTCTTGACATGACCTACGACCCCACAACCGGCAACATTTACGGAGCATTCATCGACTCGTATCTGCAGAGCTATACGTTCGGGTCGTTCGACATCGAGACAGGAACCTACACCATTATCCGTAATCTCGGCCGCGGAACCGACTCGCGTTGGTCGGCCATTGCGTGTGACGCCGGCGGACAGCTCTACGCCGTGTCAAACACCGGCAGCCTGATGAAGGTTGACAAACAAAGCGGAGACACGCAGCCTGTGGGACAGACCGGCCTTAACAACCGCTATCTTACCTCCGGCGCCATCGACCCGCAGACGGGTGTATTCTATTATGTGGTGTGCAATGACAACATCAACGACCTCTATGCCATCGACACCGCCACGGCAGAAGTGACAAGACTTTACAAGCTGCCGGGCTACGAACAGCTTGTGGGAATGTATGTCGACTCGCCTCTGGCGCCGGAGGGCGCACTCTCGGAGGTTACCGATCTGCAGCTCGACTTCACCGACGACAGCCTTACGGGCACCGTGTCGTTCAAGCTCCCCACCACCACCTTCAACGGCGAGACCTCGCTGGGACAGGCCGAATGGATCATACGCCTCAACGGCACGGAAGTGGCCAGGGGAACCGCAGCCTGCGGAACCACTGTAACAGAAGCGATCTCAGTGTCGCAGCCCGGAGCCTACACCGTAAGCGTCATTGCGCGCAACGATGCCGGCGACAGTCCCGTTGCAAAAACCGACAAATGGATAGGCAAGGATGTGCCGGCCGCTGTGACCAATCTCAGGCTTAACTATGCCGACGGGCAGTTCCACCTGACATGGAACCACGCCACCGCAGCCCACAACGCCTATTTCGATCCGGAAAGGGTGACATATACCGTTACCCGTCTGCCCGAAGGAACCGTGGTGGCCGACGGCATAAGCGAGAACTCGTTTACCGAACCGATAGCCATGCCTGAGTCGCAGGTAGAGTTCCAGTATTCGGTGGTGGCAGATTTCGATGGGATGAAATCGGCGGCGTCACTGTCGAACGTCTATCCGCTCGGAGTTATCGAACCGCCTTACACAGAAACATTCGACACCGCCGACTCGCTGCTTCCGTTCACCATTATCGACGCCAACGGCGACGGAGCCGGATGGGACTGGTTCAGCGGACAGGCCCGCATGTCGTACGGTATAAATTCGGTCGATGACTGGCTGATTCTACCCGTAATGAAACTCAAAGCCGACAACGCCTACACCATAAGTTTCAGCGCCCGATGCTATAATCCCTCATATCCCGAGCGTGTAGCTCTCTATGCCGGCACATCGCCGACCCCCGAGGCCATGACATCGGCCATTATCGAGCCTACGGTGCTCAACCAGCTTGAAGCGATGCAGCTGTCGGGCATCTTTGTTCCGGAATCGGACGGCGAGTATTACTTCGGAATCCACGGATGCAGCGATCCGTTCCAGTATTACATCTATATCGACAATCTGAATGTGTCGGCACCCGTCACAGCCGCCACCCCCGACCGTGTCGGCAATTTCAAAGCCG
This sequence comes from uncultured Muribaculaceae bacterium, assembly GCA_947177215.1. GTDB lineage: Bacteria > Bacteroidota > Bacteroidia > Bacteroidales > Muribaculaceae > UBA7173. The sequence continues at coordinate 22,891 of CAMWTV010000010.1, read as the reverse complement.
TTGCCGGCCCTGACGGCCAGCTGTCGGCCACACTGACATTCACGGCACCTGCGACAGATGTGGCCAAACGCGCGCTGTCATCGCTTGACAAGATAGAGCTTCTACGCGACGGCAAAGTGCTGCAGACTATCGCATGCGCTCCGGGCGAAGAAGTAACATACACCGACACCAGCGTGAGCAACGGAGAACACGTCTATACAGCCGTGGCCTACTCCAACTCGGTGAAAGGGCTTGAATCGAGCATAAACCTGTTCACCGGCAACGACACGCCTGTGGCTGTGAAGAATTTCACGCTCAAAGCCGGAAATGGAAACGGCGACGTAGTGCTGACCTGGGACGCCGTGACCACCGATGTGCGCGGCACAACCATAGCACCCGGAAAAGTGACCTATACCGTAATCAGGTTCCTGGGCCAGTCGGAAAAGGTTGTAAAAAGCGGAATGACCGAATGCACCCTCAGCGACATGCCTGTTGACGATGATGAAGAGCAGATGTTCGTGCAGTATGCCATACAGCCATGTGTTGCAGGCCTGACAGGAGAATATTCCATAACCGAGATGTATCCCGTGGGAATGCCTTACAGTCTGCCTCTGACCGAAGATTTCGCCGGCAACGGTATCGGGCATATCTGGGCTGTAGGCAAAAGCGACCAGATCAGCACCGCCTTATGGGAGATCGTGTCGGAGAGAGAGATAGAGATACCCTCGGCCGACGGCGACGGCTACTATATAGGCTTCACTTCAGGCTATTCGAACGATAACGCAGTTTTCTATTCGGGCAAGATCAGCATTCCGGCAGGAGCTAAAGACCCGCGCCTTACATTCTATTGCTACGGCATCGATGACAGCGAGAACAGCTTCGACATCATGATAGACAGCGGTAGCGGCTTCGTGTCGGAGTTACACTTCACGGCAGGAGGTTTCGAAGGATGGAAACGTTATTCGGTAGATCTGGCAAAATATGCCGGAAAGACAATCCGCATAGCATTCAACGGCGTATGCGGCAACTATAACATCACTCCGTTCGACGACATCCGCATTGCCGAAACTCCCGATCACAACCTGCGCGTGAAAGCGGTGAACGCTCCCGAAACGGCCCGCCCCAACGAGAAATTCACGATAACAGCCATGGTCGAGAATATCGGTGCGAAAAATGCAAGCGGATATCAGGCGGTGCTTTACAGGGGTTCAGAGGCGATAGCCACCGTAGACGGGCCGGATGTAGCATCTGACGCCACGACAGTGCTGACGTTCACCGACGCAATGAGTGCAGCTGCCGAGGGCAGCCAGGAATACAGGGTCGAGATAGTCTACGGCGCCGACAGCGACAAGTCTGACAACATCTCGGCAACGGTGGCTGTGGCTGTTGAGCATTATCCTTATCCTGCCCCGACAGCCCTTGCGGCAACGGAATCGGAAAAAGGGGTTGAGCTTTCATGGAGAGGGCCCGATTTCGACAATCTGCCCTATGTGACCGAAACGGAAAGCTTCGAGAGCTATGCCAATCTGGCTTACAAAGGGGTAGGCGAATGGACTCTGGTCGATGCCGACGGCATTCCGGCCGGCGGTATCAACGGCATGGAGCTCGAGGGTATCGACGGCACGGCGGTTCCGTTCTTCGTGATGGACGGCAGCGAATATGACGACTCGTTCGGTGCCCGCACCGGTAGCCGCTCGATGTGCTCGATGTGGGTTTACGGCGAGAATGTGTTCCAGTCAGACGACTGGATGATCTCGCCCGAGCTTATAGGCGAGGCGCAGACCATCAGCTTCTTCTCCCGCTGTTACGACCCAAGATATCCCGAGACAGTCGAGGTGCTTTATTCGTCGACAGGCAAAGAGACCGACGATTTCACAAGCCTCTCGATCCACAAGGTCGGAGAAGCCGTATGGAAAGAGATCAGGGCCGAACTGCCCGACGGCGCCCGCTATTTCGCGATACGCTGCGTGTCGAACGACTGCTTCATGCTTTTTGTCGACGATGTGACATTCATTCCGGCCACAGCCGAGCGGATGCAGCTGAGTCTGACAGGTTATAATGTTTATCGCAACGGGGTGAAGATAACCGATACGCCGTTGAGCACCGAAAGCTTTACCGATGCCTCGCCCGCAGAGGGGCTGAACACCTATGTGGTAACGGTGGTTTACGGCCAGGGTGAATCGGCTCCGTCGGATGCCGTGAGCATCGGCGAATCGGGCATCAAGGGTATCACCGCCGGAAACGTAGCGATTACTGCCGGGGTCAACGAGATCATAGTTACCGGCGCTTGCGGAGAGCCGGTGAAGGTGACAACGCCCGACGGCAAGCTGCTGGCAAGCGTAACCGGATCAGAAACCACTCGCATTCCGGCCGAAAGCGGTGTCTACATTGTAAGCGCCGGCCGCCATGTGGCGAAAGTGCAGGTAAGATAATCTTCTGACTTCTGTATAACTGAAAAAGCAAGGCCTCCGCTCACGCGGGGGCCTTGCTTATGGCTTACATTTATATTTTTCATACGCCCCTCACGGGGTGACAATTATGTGGTCAATTACTAATAAACTGCTTACAACTAATTACTTACTTTTTAATTTCTTTTACTGCTCATCTGACAACGAGCTTTTCAGCAACACCACCCTGACGGCGGATAACGATCTGCCCGGGAGCGGGGTTAGCTATGCGGATGCCCTGAAGGCTGAAATATTCGGGCTGTGAAAGGCCGGCGTCGGCTGTAGCAACGCGGGTCAGGCCCGATGTAGCGTCAAGCCCCGGAAGAGAGAACGAGGTGAGGAAGCCGTGAAACGCGGTGAAAGTCTGGGTGTCGGCGCCGTCGCCGGCAATGCCGGTGAGCCCTTTCGCATAGCATGTGGCGAGAAACTGTTTGGTCTCGTTGTTGAAACATGCCCCTTTTACCGACGACACGTTTCCGTAAAGCACATTGTCGTCGAGAAGCTCTCCGGTGGTGAGATCATATTCGCGCAGCGACGCCGTGGCCTCGCCCATGAGATAGCCGTAGGTGTAGAGCCGGTTGGCAGAGGCGCACTCGATGGCGTAGGTATCGGCTCCGATAGCCTTTCCGCCAAGATAGACATTGGCAACCTCGAGCGATTCGGCCGACACAGCCACCGTCATGTTCTCAAGGCCATATTTGCCTGTGGCCGGATAAAGGCCTGTCGACATAGCCACCAGGCGGCCGTTCTGCTCGAACCCGCCCTGAAGCGAACCGCAGATGTAGAGATTCGATCCGGCAACCTCCACACCCTGGATCTGGGCGTTGTGGGTTGTCACCTCCTCGCTGACCACAGCCTTGAGAGCGCCGGCGCCCACACATTCCATGGTCTTGCAGTCGATCACACCGTAAACGATATTGGCCGGAACAGTCGCCGATATGTCGGCGTCACGGCCCATGAAAGAGTAGGCCGCTCCGTCGAGGCCGTTGACAATGGCGGCGCAATAGAGGCGGTCGCCGCTCACGGCAAGCCCGCTGACCGATTCTTTGGCGGCATAGGGAGCATCGCCGCCGTTGACGAGCACTTTCACCGCATTGCCGGCGGCATCGTAGCAGGCAATGAACGCATCGCCGTTGTCGGCCACCTTGCCGTTGGCCACATTTCCGTTAAGGGCTTTGGGTGCGGTGACACCGTTGCCGAAATCAACCGTGGTCTTGTAATATCCTCCGATGAATATGTTGCCTTCGCTGTCGGCGGCAATGCCGTTTACAGCTACCGGATTCGTGTCGCTGACGGTTTTGTCGTCATCGGCATACGGATCGCCTTTCACCAGCGAATGCCACTCCACAACCCCGTCGGCCGAGAATTTGATTATCACACCGACATAGGCCGACACATCTTCGGGCGCATCGTCGTAGCTTACGGTGACCTTATTGCCGTCGGTGCCGGCGAGTGTCATCAGCACGGGCCATCCCAGGCCGCTTTTGCCGTTGCATGTGGCATTGCACGCCATGACCACACCGCCGTCGGGGGTCGAAGCGATGCTGATCGAGTTGTTGGCGGCGTTGGCCAGCTCGGGAACAACATGCCATTTGAGCGAGCCATCGCTGTTGAGGCGGGCTATCATGAAGTTTTTCTGATAGGCGAAGGTCATGGCTTCGGAAGGAGCCACACTGAGATCGTCCCAGGCAACCTCGGCCGATTTGGAGAAATCGCCCGATATGAAATAACCGCCTCCGTTGGCCGGCACAACCGCGCCGACATTGCTCATTACGGCCGCACCGGCGTTTAATGTGCGTGTCCACTGCCACCGGGCGTCGATAGCCGCCGAGGCACCGAGAGTAGAGAGGATCAGAGAAGCTGCAAGTAACTGTTTCTTCATGTGTGATTGTTCTGTGTTTATTTTTCTGCCTGCAAAGATATTCCAAAAAATCAAACCGTGTGGGCCACCACCCTCAAATTACCCACTTTTGGGTATGCACAGCCCATATACCGACGGCCCCGATACCAACAAATAGGTATCGCCTTACGACTCCCTGCCGCTGTCAGACGGCAGGAGTGTTGCCTAAAAATTCATAAAAATTTGCGGGAGAGCTATGTAATGTAGTAATTTTGTAGGTTGAGGAATGTGGAAACGGGGAGACTTACCGAACAGAAACCAAACAACACAACAGACTGATGAAGAAATACAGGCTTATCAACGATGTGCTGGGATGGATGTGCTTTCTTATAGCCGCCGTCACATATCTGCTTACAGTAGAGCCGACTGCAAGCTTCTGGGACTGCCCTGAGTTTATTGCCCAGGGGGCGAAACTCGAGGTGGGACACCCGCCGGGCAACCCGATATTCATGCTTGCCGCCCGATTTTTCGTGAACTTTGCCGGAGGCGACATGTCGAAAGCCGCCCTGATGGTGAACTCGATGTCGGCGTTGCTTTCGGCCGGCACCATACTGCTTCTGTTCTGGACTGTGACCCATCTGGTGAAGCGCCTGACAGTGAGCGACGACGCCACCGAAGTGAGCCTTACCCAGATGGTTGTGATCTTCGGGTCGGGCCTTTGCGGAGCGCTGATGTATGCCTGGAGCGACACCTTCTGGTTCTCGGCCGTAGAAGGTGAGGTTTATGCTTTCTCGTCGTTCTGCACGGCGCTGGTGTTCTGGCTGATATTGAAATGGGAAAACCGTGCCGACGAGCCTCATGCCGACCGCTATCTGGTGCTCATAGCCTACATCATCGGGGTGTCGATAGCCGTTCACCTTCTCAACCTGCTCTGCATTCCGGCCATTGTGCTGGTGTTTTATTACCGTAAGTTCAAAAACACCACCGCCACCGGGTCGCTCGTGGCGCTGGGCATTTCGGCCGTGATCGTCGGTCTGATACTTTACGGACTGGTGCCGGGCTTCATCGAGATCTCGCAATATTTCGAGCTGTTTTTCATAAACACCTGCGGCATGCCCTATAATGTGGGTGTGCTGATCTATGCGGTTCTTTTCGTGGCTGTGACCGTGTGGTGCATCCACGCGCTCTATCAGCAGAAAAACGCGCTGAAAATCAAACTGCTGTTTCTGGCCTCGATAGTTCTGTCGGGCATACCCTTCATAGGCAGCTCGATGTGGATTCCGGTCATACTGACCGCAGCCCTGGCCACCTGGCTGCTGATGACCCGTAAGCTTCCGGTAAGAATCCTTACCCTCTGCTCGCTGAGCGTGCTGGTGATTTTCGCCGGCTATTCGAGCTATGCCCTGCTGCTGATCCGCTCGCACGCCAATCCGCCGATGAACCAGAACGCCCCCGACAATGTGTTTGCCCTCAGCTCTTATCTCAACCGCGAGCAATATGGCGACACCCCGCTGTTTTACGGGCCTTCGTTCAAATCGACAGTGCTCTACAAGGTCGACGCCAGCGGCAACTACGGGTTCATGAAGAAACCTGCCAAGCGCATCTATGAGAAAGCTGTGAAAAACTCGCCCGACGAGCCTGACCGCTATGACAGCTATCTGAGCGACACACGATATGTAATGACCCCCAACATGCTGTTCCCGCGCATGTATAGCTCGGCCCAGAGCCACCCCACAGGCTATATGGAGTGGACTAACATCAGCGAGGCCGACCTGCCCGTGGTAGAGGCTCCGGTGCTTGTTGACGAGAGCGGAAACACCATCCAGACGGGGCAGCTGCAACAGCCGTCGTTCGCTCAGAACATGCGCTATTTCTTCAACTATCAGCTCGATTACATGTACTGGCGCTATTTCCTGTGGAATTTCGCCGGGCGTCAGAACGACCTGGCCGGCAACGGCGAGGCCAACCGTGGCAACTGGATCTCGGGCATACCGTTTATCGACAACCCGCGTCTGGGCGACCAGAGCCTGCTGCCCGATGACATCGGCAAGAACAACAAGGGGCACAATGTGTTTTTCATGCTCCCGCTGCTGATGGGAATCATCGGCCTGACCTGGCAGGCATTCTGCTCGAAACGGGGCATAGAACAGTTCTGGGTGATATTCTTCTTTTTCTTCATGACGGGTATAGCCATTGTGCTCTATCTCAACCAGCCGCCGCTGCAGCCGCGCGAGCGCGACTATGCCTTCGCAGGGTCGTTCTATGCCTACGCCATATGGGTAGGAATGGGTGTGGCCGGACTCTGGGCGCTGATCAACAAGCTGATGAAGACTCCCGAAAACGAGAAGGGCACCCGCAAGGCGCTCCCCGCTGCGCTTGGCGCGCTGGCCGTGGGCATTTTCGTGCCGCTCCAGGTTGTAAGCCAGACATGGGACGACCATGACCGCTCGGGCCGCTACACCACGCGCGATTTCGGAATGAACTATCTGTCGAGCCTCGACGACAACGCCATAATATTCACCAACGGCGACAACGACACCTTCCCGCTGTGGTATGCCCAGGAGGTTGAAGGGTTCCGCACGGATGTGAGGGTGGTGAACCTGTCGTATCTGACCACCGACTGGTATGCCAACCAGATGAAGGTGGCCACCGACGGCGGTGCGGCCATCGACTTCACAGCCACTCCGGCCGATTATGTGTTTGACAGGATGCAATACAACTACTTCGACCCTGAGAACATGAAGACCGAGCGTGTGAACGCACAGACTGCGCTTGAAGACCTGTATCACAGCCCGGAGGCGCGCTGGAACAACTCGCGTGTGTGGCGCTACCCGTCGATGTATATACCTTCGAACATCGAAGCTGCCGTGAAACAGGGTGTGATCTCTGCCGACGAGGCGGCCGCAGCCGACAACGGGATTGAGGTCAACCTCTACAAAGACCCGAAAAATCCGGCCTCGGGCGCCACACTCAGCCAGGCCCTGTCGCTCGACATGATCTCGACAAGCGCGGCCAACGGCTGGAACCGTCCGGCATATTTCGCCATGACGGTGCCCGACGAGTATTATCTGTCGCTGTCGCCTTATATGCGCAACACCGGACTGGCCTATCAGGTTACCCCGCTCTACAACCCCGACGGCGAGGCTGCCACATGGACTGCCACCGACAAGATGTATAAGAACGTGACCGAGAAATTCCGCTGGGGCGGTCTTGACCAGCTCGGCGACAACGGGGAGATATATCTCGACGAGACTGTGCGCCGCATGGTGACCACTCACCGCAGCGCCATGTCGGATCTGGCCTACGCCCTGTTTGTGGAGGGCTACAACGCCGCCCACCCCATGACCGACTCGATTACCGGCATCACACCCGAGGCCGATATGGTATATGCCGCCGACCGTTTCTCGAAGTCGGCCCACGTGCTCGACCTGATGGCCGAGAAACTGCCTGTGAAACATTCGCCTTACAGCATCCAGATAGGCTATCAGGTGGCCGACGTCTACCTGCGTCTGGCCCATGAGACCGGCGATGCCAATCTGAAACAGAAGGGTCTCGACATTGTGCACGACGAGCTTATGCGCTATGGGGCCTATCTGCCCTATTTCATGGAGCTGCGGCGCACACTGCCGGCAAGCGGATTCTCGGGCCTTACAGCCGCCGACCGCTATATCCCCACCTACATCTACCTGCTGCTGCAGACATATGCCTCCGAAGGGGGCGACACCGAAGGGCTGCAGAAAGAGCTGGCCGACAAGGGTGTGGACCTGAACATGCTCGAACACTTCATAAAAGCCTGACCGCAACGCCATGCTGATAGAACAACCGCCTATGGCCTACCGGCTGCTGTTTCCGGAGGCATTGTGGCGCCTTAAAAAGCATAGCGAGCAGACTGTGTTCCTGACTTTCGACGACGGGCCGATTCCGGAGGTCACGCCGTGGGTGCTCGACACCCTCGACCGCTACGGAATCAAGGCCACCTTCTTCATGGTCGGCGACAACGTGGCACGCAATCCCGGGCTTTATGAGGAGGTGAAACGGCGCGGCCATGCGGTGGGGAACCACACCATGCACCACCTTCAGGGGCTGCATGTGTCGACCTACCGCTACATGCACGACATATCAGAGGCCAACCGCCTGATAAAAAGCTCGCTCTTCCGGCCACCCCACGGCCTGATAAAGTGGAAACAGGCCCGCGCCATACGCGACCACTACAACATTGTGATGTATGACCTCGTTACGCGCGACTACAGCAAGAAGATGACACCCGAAAAGGTGTTTGACAATGTGCGACGCTATGCCCGCAACGGCTCGATAATAGTGTTTCACGACTCGCTGAAAGCGGAGCGCAACATGAAGGAGGCACTTCCGAAGGCCATAGAGTGGCTTCTGGCGCGCGGTTACACCTTCGAGAAGCTACCTTCCAGCTGACATGAAAACAATGGCGGGAAACAGCCTTAAAACGGCTCTTCGCACGCTTGCGCTCGAAGCGGGCGCCCAGGCGGCGGGATTTGCCCGCGCATGCCCGGTCGACACCGAGGCCGCCGAGGCTTTCGACCGCTGGATAGCGGAGGGGAGACACTGCGGCATGGGCTATCTGGAAAATTACGGCGAAGTGCGCCGCGACCCCAGGCTGCTGCTCGAGCCGGACGCTTCACCCGAAAAACTTGAAGCCATTTCAGGCGGATACACCGTGATGGTGTGTGCGTTCTCATACTATCACCCCGAATGCCAGGAGAGCGGGGCCGCCCGCATAGCCATGTATGCCCACGGCAGCGACTACCACGATGTGTTGCGCCGGCGCCTGAGACCTCTGGCCGCCTATCTTGAAGAGATGGGGCTTAAGGCGCGTGTCTGCATCGACACGGCTCCGCTGCGCGAACGCTACTGGGCTGTCAGAGCCGGTGTGGGCTTCATCGGGCGCAACGGCCAGCTGATCGTTGACGGAATGGGGTCATATTTCTTTCTGGCCACGGTTATTTTCAACGCTCCGGTCGAGCCTGACGGGCCGTGCCGTCGGAGCTGCATGGGCTGCGGACGGTGTGTGAGCCATTGTCCGGGACAGGCGTTAAGCCCGGATGGCATTGTCGATGCCCGGCGGTGCCTGTCATATCTCACCATAGAACACCGCGGGGAGCTGCCACACGAGCTGCATCTGCCCGACGGAAGCCTGCGCCCCATGGCGGAAGCGCTCGGGGGGCGGGTGTATGGCTGCGACGAATGCCAGCGGGTTTGCCCCCACAACGCAGCCCCGCCTGAAACCGCCATAGAAGAGTTCAGGCTGCGCCCCGCGCTGCGCTCTCTGACGGCCGAGGAGATTCTGAGCCTTACTCCCGAAGGGTTCGCCAGTATGTTCAAGGGGAGCGCCGTAAAACGCGCTAAACTTTCGGGGTTGCAGCGCAATGCCACGGCGATTGCCGGCAAATGTCACGGCCATGAACAGGCCGACGGCGAAAGCACACCGCCCCGGACGCAGACCTGACAGCAGGCAGGCGTCCGGGGCGGAATGTATGCGGCGCGAAGCCCTGATGCTCAGTCGAGCAGGTCGACCGGCAGGGCCACAACCTTGAGGTTGTTCGAACGGACAAATCCGATGATCTCGGAACGGACTTCGGAGGGATCGACATCTGCTTCGATGCGCTGCAGAGCGTTGTAGACCGAAATGCCGCTCTGATAGATGTTGCGGTAGGCTTTGGCAATGTCGTCGATCTGAGCGTCGGTAAAGCCATGTTTGCGCATTATGAAGGCATTGACACCATAGTAGGCCGCCGGATTGTGGGCGATGATGATGTAGGGGGGCACATTGCCCGAGATGCGGCATCCGCCTTTCACGAGTGTCCATTTGCCCACCTTCGAATCTTCGTGCAGAATGCAGTTCGACGAGAGGATGGTGCATTCGTCGACAAAGCAGTCGCCGGCAATTGTAACGCCGTTTCCGATTACACAGCGCCCTTTTATTATCGTGTCGTGGCCTATATGCGAATCGGCCATGATGAAGTTGTCGTTTTCGATGCGCGTGCCACCCTCGGCTGCTATGCCGCGGTTGATGATAACATGTTCGCGGATAGTGTTGTTGTCGCCGATGAAACAGAAAGTCTTCTCCCCCTTCCAGCGGAAATCCTGCGGGTCGGCGCCTACGATAGCGCCCTGGTACACACGGTTGTTTTTGCCCATGCGCGTGCCGTTCATGACAGAAGCGTATGGCATTATCTCACATCCGTCACCGATCTCCACATCCTTGTCGATGAATGCGAAGGGATGGATTTTTACGTTGTCGCCGATCTTGGCCGAAGGGTCGACATGAGCTAACGGGCTGATCATAATAATATATGTTTAGTATTAATTGTTTTCACGGTAGGTAGCCGGTAATAAAACAAGCGGGAGCGCTGTATGACGCTCCCGCAAATATAGAAAAATATTTGTGTGGTTCAAAAAACCGGAGCCGGATTAACTGAACCTATGTTTATTTTTTCAGATTATGAGTCTGATCCGCATCAGAAATCAAGCCGGTTGCGGGTCTGATTTCAGCGGCCTCCGCCAAGACTCTGATAGAGGTTTATGAGAGCCTGGCTGCGGGCGAGCTCGGTCGACAGCTGGCCGATCTGGGCATTGAGAAGGCTCGACTGCGCGGTGAGCACCTCGAGATAGGTTGTGGAACCGCTGTAAGCCATGAGAAGGTTGGTGTCTTCGACTGCCTCTTCCAGATTCTTTACCTGCTCGGCGAGGTATGCGCTCTTCTCGGCGGTCTTGTCGAGGGCCACACAGTAGTTGTTGACCTCGGCGGCTGCGTTGAGAAGGGTGTACTCGAAATTGTTCATGGCCTGCTCCTGCTGGGCTTTGGCACCCTTGAGGCGGGCAATGTTCTGGCCGCGCGAGAACAGGGGCGCAGCAAGCGAGCCGGCGAGCTGTATGAACCAGTCGCCCGGATTGCTTATCATCGAGCCGAGAAGGTTGGTGAAGCCTCCGTTTGAGCTTATGGTGATGCCGGGATAGAAAGCCGCGCGCGCCGAGTTGGTAGCGTAGTAGGCAACGGCAAGGTTCTCTTCGGCAGCACGCACGTCGGGACGCATGGCGAGCTCGCGCATGGGCACACCGTCGCGCAGCACACGGGGATTCTCCATACGGGCCGAAGCCGGAATGGCCCATGTCTGGGGCTGCTCGTTGAGAAGAAGCGACATCGAGTTGTTAGCCTGCACAAGCGACGACTCCATATCGGTTATCGAGGCGAGAATCGACCAATACTGGGCTTCGCTCTGCACCACAGCGGCCTGGGTTACTCGGCCGGCCTCCTTATAGTCTTTCATCACCTCTACGTTCTGTTTCCAGATTTCGGCGGTTTCGCGACTCAGCTGCAGCTGCGCGTTGAGGATGGCGATGGTGTAGTAGCAGGTGGCCACACCGGTTATTATCTGCGAGCGCACGGCCTGCTGATAGTCTTGCTGCATGCGCACGGCGGTCTCGGCGCTGCGTTTGTTGTTGAGTATCTTTCCGAACACATCGATCTCCCAGCTTATGGCCATGGGCACGGTGTAGCTCCAGCCGCTCCAGCCTTGACCGGATTTCAGGTAGTTGCCATTGGCCGCGTTTGCGTTTATGGCCACTGCGGGCAGATAGCTCAGGCGGGCGCCGAGCATGTTGGCGCGCGCCACATCAACGTTCAGACGGGCGTTGTCGAGGTTGATGTTGTTTGTCAGCGCCCGGCTGATATAATCCTGCAGAAGAGGATCGGTGAACACCTGCTGCCAGGCGAGGTTGCCATAGGCGGCAGAATCGACCGGAGCTTCTTTGGCTTCGACATAATCACGGGTCATGGCCGTGTCGGAAGGCATGTCGAACTTTTTATAGATGTGGCACGAGGAGAGCATGGCTGCCCCGAAGGCTGCCATGACACTCATCTGTGCTATTCTTTTAAGTTTCATTGGTTATTGCGTTTAGCGTGAATACTGCTCTATCTCGCTCTCGATTCCCTGGTTGTCGGTGTCTTTCCACTTGATGGGAGAGATCTTCTCCTGTATGATCTGGAAGGCCACGAACAGGGCGGGCACGATGAATATCTGGAATATCATGCCGATGAGCATGCCGCCCACAGAGCCTGTGCCGAGGGCACGGTTACCGTTGGCACCCACACCGTTGGCGAACATCATGGGAAGCAGACCGATGATAAGGGCCAGCGATGTCATCAGGATGGGTCGCAGACGGGCTGCGGCGCCGGCGATGGCGGCGTTGATGATCGACATGCCGGTGCGTCGGCGTTCAAGAGCGAACTCCACGATAAGGATAGCGTTCTTGGCCAGAAGACCGATAAGCATGATCAGAGCGATCTGGAGGTAGATGTTGTTGGATATGTCGTAGATCTTGGCGAAGATGAACGAACCCATCAGACCGAACGGAATCGAAAGGATAACCGCCCAGGGGATGATGTAGCTCTCATACTGGGCCGAGAGAAGCAGGTAGACGAACAGCAGACAGAGACCGAAGATGATTGCGGTGGCGTTGCTGTTGCCTCCACCTTCCTCACGGGTCATACCCGAATATTCGTAGCCGTAGCCGGTGGGGAGGGTCTGCTGGGCCACACGCTCGATGGCTGCCAGAGCCTGACCCGACGAGTAGCCGGGAGCGGGGTTACCCGTTACGGCGATCGACTGGAAGAGGTTGAAGCGGGTCATGAGGTCGGGGCCGTAGACTTTGGTCAGGGTGACGAAGTTCTCGAGCGATGCCATCTGGCCTGTGTTGCCGCGCACCTTTATGTTTTTGAGCGACTCGGGCGACACACGGTCTTCAGGACTGGCCTGCATCATAACACGGTAGATCTTACCGAAACGGTTGAAGTTCGACACATACATCGAACCGAAATAACCCTGGAGGGCAGAGATTATCTGCGAAGTCGACAGACCGGCCTGCTTGGCTTTGGCGGCATCGATGTCGATGCGATACTGCGGGAAGGTGGGGTTGAACGTGGTGTAGGCCATCTGGATCTCGGGCTGCTGGTTAAGCGCCGCGAGGAAGCCCTGCACAACGGTGAAGAAATGGTTGATATCGCCGCCGGTCTTGTCCTGCATTTTCAGCTCGAAACCGTTGGTGATGGAGTAACCGGTTATCATAGGCGGCGCGAAGGCAATCACACGACCGTCTTTTACAAGCTGGCCGGCCATGCCGTAGAACTGCGCGAGAATGGCATCCACGTTCTCGGTCTTGGTGTCGCGCTCGCTCCAGTCTTTGAGCTTGACAATGAATGTGCCGTAAGTGGCTCCCTGGCCGGCGATGAAGCTGTAGCCGAGAATTTCCTGACGGAACTTAACGGCGGGGATGCGGGCGAGCACATCGTCAACCTTGTCCATGGTTTCCTGAGTGCGCTCCTGCGAGGTTCCCGGGGGCATATCGACCATTACGAAGAATGTTCCGGTGTCCTCGTTGGGCACAAGGGCAGTCGGGGTGGTCGACATGAGCCATACGAGGGCGGCTATCGAACCGGCTACGATTACTCCTGAGGTGACCTTGTGGCGGATGAAGAAGTTGGCTCCTTTCTTATATTTGTTCAGCTGGGCATCGTACATTACGTTGAACCAGTGATGGAAACGCTTCACGATGTTCTGTTTCTTGCCATGATCGTCGGTGTGGGGCTTAAGGAACACCGCACACAGGGCCGGCGAGAGGGTAAGTGCGTTCAGCGCCGAGAATCCGATGGCTATGGCCATGGTCAGACCGAACTGCTGGTAGAAGATACCGGCGGTGCCGGGCATGAACGACACGGGAATGAACACAAGCATCATGACCAGGGTGATGGAGATGATGGCGCCGCCGATCTCGTTCATGGCGTCGATCGATGCCTTGCGCGAGCTCTTGTAGCCTGCGTCGAGTTTGGCATGCACCGCCTCTACAACCACAATGGCGTCGTCGACCACAATGGCGATGGCGAGCACAAGTGCCGAGAGCGTGATGAGGTTGATCGAGAAGCCGATGATGTTGAGCAGGAAGAACGTTCCGATAAGAGCCACCGGAATGGCGATGGCGGGGATGATGGTGGAGCGCAAGTCCTGAAGGAAGATGTAAACCACAACGAACACCAGGATGAAGGCCTCGATAAGGGTGTGGATAACCTTGTCGATAGAGGCGTAGAGGAAGTCGTTGTTGTTCATCGGCACGGCGAACTTCAGCCCTGCCGGGAGCTCTTTCTCAAGCTGTTTAACCTGTTCGAGACAGTCGTTGATGATCTGGGTAGCGTTTGATCCGGCGGTCTGGAACACCATACACATCGAAGCGGGATAACCGTTGAGGGTCGAGCCGAAGTCGTAGGTCACCTTGCCGAGCTCCACATCGGCCACATCTTTCAGATAGAGGGTCTGGCCGTTGGGCGACGATTTGATAACAATGTTCTCGAACTCTTCGGGCGTTGAATAACGTCCGCGATATTTCATTGTGTACTGGAAGCTCTGGTTGCCCTGGGCGCCGAACGATCCGGGAGCGGCCTCGATATTCTGGTCCTGGAGGGCGGCAGCCACATCCGACGGGTTCAGGCCGTATTCGGCCATGATGTCGGGCTTGAGCCATATACGCATCGAATAGTCTCCGCCGAACGACTGCACATCACCCACGCCATTGACACGCTGGAGCACGGGGATGACATTGATTTTCATGTAGTTGTCGAGAAACTCAGTGTCGTATGCGTCGCTTTCCGAGTAAACCGCGATGCCGACAAGCATCGACGACTGGCGCTTCTGGGTCAGCACACCGACCTGAAGCACCTCGGCGGGAAGAAGGTTCTGAGCCTTGGCAACACGGTTCTGCACATCGACTGCGGCCATGTCGGGGTCAAAGCCCTGCTCGAAGTGCACGCTGATGTTGGCGGCACCGGTGTTGGTTGCGGTCGACTCGATATAGGTCATGCCTTCGGCACCGTTGATCGACTCCTCGAGGGGGGCGATAACCGAGTTGAGCACAGCCTGGGCGTTGGCGCCGCTGTAAGTGGTCGACACCGAAATTGTCGGGGGCGCGATGTCGGGATACTGAGTGATCGGAAGCGAGACCAGACCGATCAGACCCAACAGCACGATGAAGATTGATATAACCGTCGATAGCACCGGACGGTTAATAAATGTATCCAGTTTCATCTGTTGATATCTGTGTAATGGATTTTAACGGATAAGTTTTACCGGCAGGATCACTGCTGAGGAGCGGCCTGCGGGGCGGCCTGGGCTGCTGCGTCGACAGGCTTGATAAGCATATCGTCTTTGATTTTGGTGCCTACACCCTCAACAACCACGCGCTGGCCGGGAGTGAGACCCGAGGTCACGATAAACTGCTGGCCGTCGTTCATGGGCGAAACCTCGATGGCGGTCGACACGGTTTTGTTCGAGTCGTTTACAACATAGACGAAACGGCGGTCCTGGATCTCGAAAGTGGCTTTCTGGGGCACGAGAATCACATCATCCATATGGTTGGGGATGAGGATACGGCCGGTAGAACCGCTGCGCAGCATGCCGTTGGTGTTTTTGAAACGTGCGCGCACGTTGGCGGCACCTGTCGAGCTGTCGATCACACCCGACACTGTGGCAACCTTTCCGGTTTCGGGATAAACGGTGCCGTCGGCGAGCTCGAGCTGCACTTCAGGCATCTCGGCGATTGCCTCGTTGAGGGTTTTCTTACCTTCGCATGTAAGGTTGAGAATATCCTTTTCGTTGAGCGAGAAATAGGCATAGATGTCTGAGTTGTCGCTGACGGTGGTGAGCGGTGTCACCATCGAGGGTGAGGCCAGCGAGCCTTCGCGGTTGAGGATCGAACCCACGAAACCGTCGGACGGAGCGGTCACAACCGTGTAGCTGAGGTTCTTCCGTGCGGTTGTAAGCGCGGCTTCGGCCTGGGCGAGCGATGCTTCGGCCTGGGCGAGCTGGTTTTTAGCCAGCTGGTTCTCATATTCGCTGATAATGTTCTTGTCGAACAGGCGCTGTTTGTTTGAAGCTGTGAGTTTTGCCGATTCAAGAGCTGTGCGGGCAGAATTCACCTGGGCCGAAGCCTGATCGACCGCAGCCTGATACTGCACCTGGTCAAGGGTGAAGAGTGTCTGGCCTTTGCTCACATGCTGGCCTTCGTCAACATGAACTTTAGTTATGAACCCGGAAACCAGCGGGCGCACATCAATGTCGGTTTTTCCCTTGATAGTTGCTGCGAAAGTGCTTGCAAGGTCTGACGAGCCTTTTTCCACTGTCATTGTGGCTATCTGCGGCGTCATGTCCATCTGCTGCTGTGCTTTGTCGCCACAGGATGTCAGGCCGAAAATGGTCGCCGATGCTCCGATAACTGCCATCAGCGATTGCATTCTGCTTTTCTTCATTGCTTTGTTATTTTAAATCTACGTGTTAATTCTTCTGTTTTTTGCAACTATATTCTGTTGTTTCAGGCTGTGAAACTGATTTGCAAGGCTATACAACAGAATATCATGCCAATTCGGGTGCAAAATTACCAATTTCCTGTCCGCAAAAATATGATATAAATCATATTCTTCGTATGTTTAACAACATTTAATCAAAATTTTAGAAACTTTCATGGTGACCGGGAGCCTCCTTTGTTCCGGCTTCACTGTCCTTTCCTCAGAAACCGTTGCGGGCAACCGCACGGCTATATCCTCAGTCACATTAGGCCGGACTATCCCAAAACGCCTTCAAATGTTAACACATCAAAACAAGAAAACGCTCACAAGGGCCAATTTGCAAAACTATGTTAATTGCGAAAACTTTTTTGCCCGATAAGTATGTTGTATAACATAAAAGATATAACTTTGCATCAGTTTTTCATGGTATTAGATTTAAGGTAAGAAGATTATTCGTCGGGACGACGAGTAATTTTTTTTTGCACCTATGCGATCCACCCGCCGACACGGCAATAAAACAATAAAGCAAGAAGCTGCGCCGCAATCAATTGCGACACAGCTTCTGATTTTTTTCTGCATGACCAGACGTCAGATCGAGAGACGGCGCAGGGTGTTGAGAAGCTCGCGGTTGATGGGCTTGTCGTTTTTAATGGCCTTTACAAAGGGCACATAAACAATCTCATCGTTCTTTATGCCGATCATAACGTTGCGCTGGTCATCGAGCAGGGCGTCGATGGCGGCAGCGCCCATGCGCGAGGCAAGGATACGGTCGTGGGCTGTGGGCGATCCGCCACGCTGAAGGTGGCCGAGAATCGACACACGCACGTCATACTGGGGATATTCCTTCTCAACACGCTCGGCGATGCCCATGGCGCCACCGGTCACGGGGCTTTCGGCCACAAGAACTATCGACGAGTTTTTGCTCTTGCGGAAACCGTTCTGTATAAGGTCGGCGAGCTGGTCGACCTCGGTAGAGATTTCCGGAATGATCGCCGCCTCGGCTCCTGAGGCTATGGCTCCGTTGAGGGCGAGGAATCCGGCATCGCGCCCCATTACCTCGATAAAAAACAGGCGCTCGTGAGAGGTGGCGGTGTCGCGGATTTTGTCGACACACTCCATTATGGTGTTCAGGGCCGTGTCGTAACCTATGGTGGTGTCGGTGCCGTAAAGGTCGTTGTCGATGGTGCCGGGCAGACCGATGATGGGGAAATTGAATTCGTTGGCGAAAATGCGCGCGCCGGTAAGCGAGCCGTCACCGCCGATAACAACCAACGCGTCGATGCCGTGACGCTGAAGGGTGTCGTAGGCAAGCTGACGCCCCTCTTTGGTCTGGAATTCCTTACATCTGGCGGTTTTAAGGATTGTGCCGCCACGCTGAATTATGTTCGACACGTTGGCCGTGCTGAACTCTTCGATTTCATCGGTCACAAGGCCTTTGTAACCGCGATAGATGCCTTTTACCTTGAAGCCGCTGAAGATAGCCGAGCGGGTCACGGCGCGGATGGCCGCGTTCATGCCGGGAGCATCACCTCCGGATGTCAGGATTCCGATACACTTAATTTCTGCCATGACACTGGATATGTTAGTTTTTTCGTTGTTGTTTATTATTTCGCAAAGTTACTGATTTTTCACGAACCGCTATTCCTCGTTGACCGAATAATCGATGAAATCTATAAGCGGCTTAAGATAGCTGAACAGCTCCGACGCTTTCGCCGGCCATTCCGGATCGAGAAAGAAGCGCTCGTCGGCCGGGTAGTAGCGGCCATATTCTTTCAGCCGCAGCAGTGCGGCCTGGGGGTGATTGCGGTCATACCCTTTGGGCACTGTTTTCAGCGCGTTGGCGGTTTCGCACCACTCGGGGAAATAACGCTTTACCATCGGGGCTGAGATTATCTCCTCGAACTCCTCGATATTGTCGACAATGGCCTTGCGGAGCTTTTTGAGCACAGGCGCCTCCGGGCACCATATGCCGCCGTAAAGACCGCTCTGGATGTCGCGTCCAGACCCTTCAGGCCCCATCTGCAGATAATATCCCGCGCCATGCGACGCCTTGCCGCCGGGGCCGAAGCCTGCCGAGAAATAGAGTTTGTAGGGTGTTTTGTCGGGCGAAAACCGCGTGTCGCGGTAGATTCGGTAGACACACTGGCGCGCGGTAAGCCCGCGCATCGCCGCGTCCCATTCGCCCATGTGGCCGATGAGGCGGTCGATGTCGGCCAGCCACAGAGCGCGCAACTCGTCATATTCGGCCTTGTTGGCCTTGAACCAGTCGCGGTTGTTGTTCTGCGAGAGAGCCCGCAGAAAATCGTAAAGCCTTGCTATATAATTCATTTCGAGCTATTGCTTTCAGGGGGCAGATCCACCCAGTCAACATCTACAATCTGCTGTTCCACAGCCGTGTACGGCGATGAGCCGGGCCTGTCGGCGCCGACACTTTCGGATTCGGTTATCTCAGTGAATTTAACATACTCGCCCACATCGCCGGCGATTTTCTTTTTCTTTATTCCCGGGCGCGACCATCCCCCCTTGCGCGAACCGTCGGCGGCATAGGCCGAGCTGCGTTTCTGCGCTCCGGGCTGCCCGAAAAAGTCGGCAAACGGATCGAATGTGCCGTTTTTCATCTTCGACCACGCACGCCACACACGTATGACCGGACGGAGCAGAAGATAGAGAATATAGAGACCTATAAACAGGAATATCAATGACATAAATAACTTAGCTATCGGATAATACGGATTACGACATCAGCCACCGCTTATGTAAAAGCCGCGGAACAGACCATGCGCCCTGACTATATAAACGCCGTCAGTGTGCGGCAGGTTTGCCTTTCTTCAGCTGAATGATGGAGAGGATGAAATAAAGAATGATGGTGTAGGCGAACCCTTCTACCCCGAAAACCGACACAAACACCACTGCTGCGGTCATAAGCACATATCGGTCGAGATTTTCACCGATGCGGAAGTTCTTGAGCTTCAGCGAGAACATGCGCAGATCGGTAACCATGAGCAGCGACACCGCCAAAATGATGACAACCATCAGCAGATTGCCCACATAGGCGTGGCTCCCCATCCATGCCGTGGCTCCGACCCAGAATATGGCGTTGGCCGGAATCGGCAGGCCTTTGAATATGGTCGACTGGCTGTCGTCGAGATTGAATTTCGCCAGCCTGAGAGCCCCCATCACAGGTATTATCAGGCTTACATAGGGGATCCAGTCGGAATGCGACCAGTCAACGAGGATGTTGTAGAGAAGCATTGCCGGAGCCATGCCGAAACTTATGAGGTCGCTGAGTGAGTCAAGCTCTTTTCCGAGAGGCGACGGGGCGTTGAGCAGCCTGGCGGCGGCTCCGTCGAAGAAGTCAAACACGGCGGCTCCGCCGATAAGCATCCACACTATCTGTTCGCCGCGGAGGGTTCCGAATCGGTCAAACGCGGAAAAGGCGAAAATACACGCCAAAGCCCCGCAGAGCAGGTTCATGCAGGTGAGTGTGTTCGGAACGGATGTGATTATGCGTCGTAACATGCGTATTTTGTTTTAACCCGGCTGTGCGGGCGAGAATCAGTTTCGGTCAGCTTCAGGATGCAACAGGCCCACCTGGGTTATTCCGCCCATGGTGGTGTCGCCGAGGCTGACGAATATTTCGGTTGACAGTGGCAGATAGAGGTCTACACGCGAACCGAATTTAATGAATCCCATATGGTCGTCGACCGAAGCTTCATCGCCCGGACGGGCGTAGGTGACAATGCGACGGGCCATGGCCCCGGCCACCTGACGCATCAGCACGAGCTGCCCCTCTGGAGTGCGTATCACCACGGTGGAACGCTCGTTTTCTGTGCTTGATTTCGGAAGATATGCCGCCATGAAGCGCCCGGGATGATGTTCGGAATAGATTACCTCTCCGTTGACCGGGAACCAGTTGGCGTGAACGTTGGCAGGACTCATGAACACCGACAGCTGAAGGCAACGGCAATGTAGATACTCGTTTTCCATCACCTCTTCGAGCGCCACCACCTTTCCGTCGGCGGCCGAGACAACGGCATTTACCGAATTGCCCGGGAAATGACGGCGTGGCGAACGGAAAAAGTTGACTACGAAAAGATAAAACACCGCCGAGGCCAGAGTTATGACTATTGGCACAACGGGGAATCTGTTGCCCAGCCATGCCCACAACGGGGCATTGATGGCCAGAAGGGCCACCAGCAACAAAATCAGGGTGTTTGTTCCTTCCCGATGAATCTTGACTCTCATGGTTAGCTATCGTCGCGTGCGATTGATAATCATATAAAACTTCCTTTCCACCTTCAAGCTACAAAGATAGTGTAATTTTTTTAAACTCTCTCATTATTTGTAGATTCTTTTTGAACGCTTCAGGGGCGAGAAGGCAATATCGGCCGCCCGGGCGGCCGATAAACGGCAACGGAGAAAAGCGGTGTCGCTTTTCTCCGTTGTCATTTATCATTGTCCGGTTGCCGGATCAGTCGCGGAACTCGCGGCGCGGGCCACGGGGATTGTCGCGGCGGGGAGCGCGGTCTCCGTCACGACGCGGGCCACGGTCGCCTTCACGGCGGGGACGGTCACCACGGGGTGCGCGGGGGCGCTCGGCGGGCTCTACATAGCCTTCGGGCTTCTCCTGAAGAGCACGCATCGACAGGCGGTATTTACCGGTTTTCTTGTCGACCTCGATGAGTTTCACTGTAACGGTGTCACCCTCCTTTATGCCTGATGCGGCCATGTCGGGAAGACGCTCCCATGAGATCTCCGAGATGTGGAGCAGGCCGTCGCGGTTGGGCATGAACTCTACAAACGCGCCGAAGTCCTGGATTGTCTGCACCTTGCCGGTGTATGTCTTGCCCTCTTCGGGAAGCTCTACGATGGCGTTGATCATCTCAAGAGCCTTGTCGATAGAGGCCTTGTTGGCGGCAGCCACCTCGATGTGTCCCCCTTCGGGAATCTCGTCGATAGAGACAACGGCACCCGATGCCTCCTGAATGCCCTGGATAACTTTTCCGCCCGGGCCGATAACAGCGCCGATAAGCTCTTTGGGGATAAGCATGGTGACGATGCGGGGCACGTGGGGCTTGTAGTCCTCGCGGGGAGCCGGAATTGTCTGCTCGATCACGTCGAGGATGTGCAGACGGCCTTCGCGGGCCTGATTGAGAGCGCGCTCGAGAATCTCGTAGCTGAGACCATCGCACTTGATGTCCATCTGTGTGGCGGTTATACCCTGGCGTGTTCCTGTTACCTTGAAGTCCATGTCGCCTAGGTGGTCTTCATCGCCGAGAATATCGGAAAGCACGGCATACTGGCCTGTCTCGTTATCGGTGATAAGACCCATGGCGATGCCGCTGACGGGGCGCTTCATCTGCACGCCGGCATCCATCAGGGCGAGTGTTCCGGCGCAGACGGTGGCCATCGACGACGACCCGTTGCTTTCGAGGATATCGCTCACTACGCGGCAAACGTAGGGGAAATCATCGGGGAACATGCGCTTGAGGGCGCGGTGGGCAAGATTTCCGTGACCGATCTCGCGACGGCCTACGCCGCGGGTCGGACGGGCCTCGCCTGTCGAGAAGGGGGGGAAGTTGTAGTGGAGAAGGAAACGCTCCTTGCCCTGGTTGAGCACATCGTCGAGTATCTTCTCGTCGAGCTTGGTGCCCAGAGTCACAGTCGAGAGCGACTGGGTTTCACCGCGGGTGAACACAGCCGATCCGTGAGGGCCGGGGAGGTAGCTAACCTCACACCATATGGGACGGATCTCGGTGGTCTTGCGGCCGTCGAGACGTATGCTTTCGTCAAGGATGCAGCGGCGCACGGCGTCGCGCTCAACGTCATGATAGTAACGCTTTACCAGAGGTGCCTTTTCGTCGCGCACATCTTCGGGAAGCGATTCGATATATTCCTCGCAGATGGCATCGAACGAGTTCTGACGCCAGTGTTTGTCGGCGCAGCCGGCTTTAGCAATGGCATAGGCCTTGTCGTAGCATTTCTCGCGCACATCTTTGCGAAGCTCTTCATCGTTGACCTCGTGGCAATATTCGCGCTTCACGGTCTTGCCTGCGGCCTCGGCCAGTTCGAGCTGCACCTGGCAGTGCTTCTTGATCTCGTCGTGGGCTGCCTTGAGGGCTGCGAGGAGGTCGGCTTCCGAAACCTCGTTCATCTCGCCTTCCACCATCATGATGTTTTCGGCGGTAGCGCCCACCATCAGCTCCATGGCGGCACGCTCAAGCTGCTCGAAGGTGGGGTTGATAACGAACTCGCCGTCGATGC